>NZ_CDRRGL010000110.1:0-5856 GCF_977041755.1 Slackia sp. | reverse complement strand
CTCGAGGAGGTTTCTAACGCGGGCCAAACGTCGAGTCTCAATTACAACGAGAAGGCGATCGACCCGCTGTATGAGAGCAAGCCCGATCCACAAATTATTTCAGAGCTCGCGCAGAAGCTGGGGCTGGGTGACTATTTCTCGCTCGACAACGGCGGCATCCTCAAGGAAATGATGGACACCCCCATTGGCGCAGCGCTTGGGCAGACCGTGGAGGACCTGAGGGAAAAGAAACAGGTGCGCGTCGTTCCCGGCGATGCCGAAAAGAAACCTCATATCGCGTATGAAAACGGCGTATTCGGCACGGCGACGGGACGTTTCGAATTTTATCGCGAGAATCCGCTGCCCCGCGCCGCTACAACGAAGGTGCCGACGGCAGAAGAAATCGAGACCAATCGCATGGCCCATTGGTTCCCCCCGTTGGAGGCGTGGCCCGAAAACGAGCTGTACAAGAAATACCCGCTCGTTCTTATGAGCGAGCGACCGCGTTATCGTGTTCACTCGCAGTGGTTCAGTGTGCCGCTTCTGCGCGAGCTCGATCCCGAGCCATTTGTGAAAATCAACCCGAAAGATGCCGATGATCGCGGCATTAAGAACGGGGATTACGTCGAGTGCTACAACGACCGCGGCTTTGCGGTTGCGAAGGCCGTGCTGTCGCAGGCGATTCGCCCGGGCACCATGGTGTATCCGAAAGGTTGGCAGCTTAGCCAACACAAAGCTGGCGGCTGGTCGCAATTGAGTTCGACGGAGTTTGACTCTTTTGCTGTGAACAACAACTTCATGGACGTGCTCTGCGAAGTTCGCGTGTGGGATGGAGGTGCTCAATAATGCATCTTGGATACGTAATCGACATGAAAAATTGCATCGCGTGCCATGCCTGCGCCGTCGCATGCAAAGTTGAGAATAATTTGCCTGATGGCATTTGGTGGGCTCGCGTTTTGACCGATGGTGGCGAAAACCAGGACACTCCTGCTGGTGAGTTCCCGAATCTTACGATGAACAACATCGAGGTTAATTGCCAGCACTGCGAAAACCCGGCATGCGTGAAGGCGTGCCCGGTTGGAGCAACCTACAAAGACCCTGAAACGGGCGCCGTTCGCCAGGATTATGATAAGTGCATCGGGTGTCGCATGTGCATTGCGACCTGCCCTTATACCGGCGTGCGCTCGTTTAATTGGGAAGAACCGAAGTATGCTATCGGCCAAGATATGGGCGACGCAGATGTCCCGAAGCATCAGAAGCATGTCGTTGAGAAGTGCACGATGTGCTGGCATCGTCTAGCAAAAGGCAAGCAACCCGCATGCATTGAAGTTTGTCCGGCGCGCGTTCGCTATTTCGGAGATTTCGACGACCCTGATTCCGAAGTTTCGAAGCTTATTCGCGAGCGCGAGTACGTGCAACTTTTGCCCGACCGTGGCACGAAGCCGTCCGTTTATTACCTGGTGTAAGGGAGGCCAATTATGACTGAGAACGTTACTGCGGCCCCCACCGCAACAAAACCCAAGCGCGAGACCTGGGGCGGGCGCGGGCTCACCGTTGCCATCGCCGTGGCTGCGGTCATTACCGTGGCCGGCATCGCCTGCTGGGCCGTGCAGCTTTCTGGCGGCATGGTGCAGACGGGCATGCGCAACCTGGACTCGTGGGGCCTCTACATCACGATGTTCATGTTCTTCGTGGGCTTGTCGGCCGGTGGTCTGATCATCTCCAGCGTGCCCAACGCCTTCGGCATGAAGGGCTTCGGCGGCATCTCGAAGGTGGCCATCTGGACCAGCGTGTGCTGCACGTGCGCGGCCATCGGCTTCGTCGTGGTCGACCTTGGCGGACCGGCCCGCCTGTGGGAGCTGTTCGTGTACTCGAACTTCACCAGCCCGCTGATGTGGGACATTCTGGTGCTGGGTACCTACCTCATCTTGTCGGTTGTCTACCTGTGGGCGTACCTGCGCCACGAGGCGGGCAAGCTGTCCCACACTGCCATTCGCGCCATCTCGGTGGTGGCGCTCATCGTGGCCATCCTGGTGCACAACGTCACGGCTTGGATCTTCAGCCTGGCGCCTGCGCACGAGTTCTGGCACACCGCGCTCATGGGCCCGTGGTTCGTAGCCTCGGCTCTGGACTGCGGCACGGGCCTCGTGCTCATCGTGTGTCTGGCGCTGCGCCGCGCCGGCTACCTGTCGCTTGAGCAGAAGCATGTCACCAATCTCGCCAAGATGCTCGCCGTGTTCGTGCTCGTCGACCTGTATTTCTACGCCTGCGACCTGCTGACCAGCGGATACTTCGGCGGCGAGGGCGCTGAGGTCGTGACTATGCTCACCTCCGGCGCGCTGGCGCCCGCGTTCTGGACGCAAATCATCCTCATGGCGGTCTCGGTGGCCATTCTGGTGGTTCCTAAGCTGCGCACCGATGCCGGCGTCGTGGCCGCCTCGGCCCTGGCAATCGTGGGCGTGTTCTGCAAGCGCCTGCAGATCCTGGTCGGCGGCTTCCAGATTCCGAACCTCGACATGCCGGGCGTCACCACGCAGTACACCATCACCAACTGGCAGGCTGGCTTCAGCGGCGCCTACCAGGGCATGGTCTACGCGCCGCAGCCCATCGAGTTCGTCGTGGCGGCCGGCGTGCTGGCCATGTGCGTGCTGTTCCTGCTGTTGGGGCTGAAATACCTGCCCCTGAAGCCGGCGGGCGATAAATAGCCCATACTTCTCTCCCGTATAACCAGGCGCGGCGCCTCCCCAATCCCGGCCGCGCCTGGCTCCTTTTCCGAAAGGTTCGCCATGGCAAAAAAGCTTATATGCGTTATCGCCGCATTTGCGCTGGCGTGCGTCTGCGTTTTTGCCGCGGCGAGCGTTTCGTCGAAAAGCGTCGGCGTCCCGCAGGCGATTGCCGCCGATTCGCCGTGCCCGGCGACGGGCTGCGCGAGCGGCGAGTGCCACGATTACGCGCACGTGCCAAGCCCCGACGGCATCCACGAGATGGCCTGCCCCGAATCGACGTGCGCGTCGGTCGAGTGCCACGCGTGGGAGACGCTCGTGGGCGGCGGCTACCGGAGCGCGTCGGACGCGAGCCTGAACCTGTGGGTGCTCGGCCCGGTCGTGTTTTTCGGCGGGCTCATCGTGCTTCTGAAGAAGGTGGGGTAGGCCATGCCGAAGAAAGCGAAGCTCTCACTCGACATCGCAGCGGCTGCGTTGCTCGCGGCGGCGGTGCTTCCCCAGTTCACAGGGATAGCCGCCCATGAATGGGCAGGACTTGGCGCGCTCGCGGGGCTGCTTTTGCATGTGGCGGCGAGCCTCGATGCGCTGGCCGGCCTTGGCATGGCGGTGCGACGAGGCTCTCTGCTTGCCGTCGTTCGCATTGCGCTCGACGCGGCGCTGTTTTTGGCGCTCGCCGTGTGCGTGATGTCGGGTACGCTCACCAGCGCCACGGTGTTGCCGGCGGCAGGCCTGTTCGCGCCGGGGTATTTCGTGTGGGACCCACTGCACGCAGCTTCGGCGAAAGTGCTGCTTGCGCTGGTTTTGCTGCACGCGGCAAGCCATGCGGGTAAGCTTGTGAGCATGTTGAAGGCGAAAGATTAGGCGTTTCCAAAAATAGACAGAAAGGATTGGCGATGGAGAGCATTTCGAGCGAGGCGTGGACTGTCCGCGCGACGGCGTGGGAGCTGGCTGCGTTTAGCTTCCGCCACCCTACGCGAGAGCTGGCCGAGGCCGTTGCATGCGGAGAATGGGCCGATGCGGCTCGCGAGGTGTGCGGGGCGTTGGATGCAAAGCTGCCCAAGGAGCTTGCGGAAGGTGTCGACTTTTCCGGGAAGAGTGGCTCCGATTCCGCCGAATCGCCCAACGTCCTCGGCGGCTCCGATGCGATCGATCGTTTTTTCCATCGCCTGCGCGCCGAGGCGACGCGCCTGTTCGTGGGGCCGACCGAACCTGCGTGTAGCCCCTACGAGGGTGTGTGGCGCGCGAAGGCCGATGGCGTGAAACCGCTGCTGTTCGTGAACCCGCATTCCATGGAAGTCGAGCGCTTTGTGAAGGCGTGCGGTTTCACACGCTCCGAGGGCAAGAACAATCCGCTCGATCATATCGCCACCGAATGCGAGCTGCTCGAAGCGCTCGCCCTGCGCGCGGCGGGCCTGCCAGGCACGGCGGGCGAGCGCGCCCTCGCCGATTCCAATTTGCCGGGAGGCTCCGCCGCCGCAGCGTATTCCCAGTTCATCGAAGAACACCTTGAGATCTGGGTCGTCGATTTCTGCGCGTCATGCGAATCGGAGGCGCGCGAGCCGTTCTACCGCGCCGCTGCCGCATATCTTCGCTGCCTTCTCGAAGGGTAGGCATATCGGCTTTTGCGGTGCGAAAATGCGCAAATCAATGCGTAAACCCACCGTACGCGCGCTCCTGTAGATGAAAGTTACCCGCGATTCTCCTTGATGTGGCATAATGAAAAGGTTCTATAGAAAATTGCCCTTACTGCGCCTATGCGCAGGGGCGACACGTCACGGAAAGAGCCGTATGAAGTCCGAAAAAGCCGAGGCAGCAAGCCTCAAGCCTGCTCGCGACCGCAAGAAGAAAACGTCGCAGCATGTGAATCGCCGCAATGTGTGGCTGATCGTCGCCACCGTGCTTTTGGTACTGGGGTCAGTGTTCGCGTTTATGCCGCCTCAGGAAAAGATCAACCAAGGCCTCGACATTCAGGGCGGTTTGTCGGTCGTGCTTACCGCGAAGAGCACCTCAGGCGATGCCGTTTCCAGCGAAGACATGGAGAAGTCGCGCTCCATCATCGAGAGCCGCGTGAACGCGCTCGGCGCGAGCGAGGCATCGGTTTCGCTGCAGGGCAACGACCAAATCCTCGTGCAGATTCCTGGCCTTTCCGACACCGAGGCCGCACTCGACACCATCGGCCGTACTGGCAAGCTCGAGTTCGCGCGCCTCGATTCCTTCACCGACGAATCGGTGAAGACCAAGATCGACAACGGCCAGTACGTCACGCAGGAAACCGTGACCGACGCGGCCGGCAATAAATTCCCCACGGGCAAACAGAGCTACGACCTCGAAGTGCCTGAGGGCACCTACACGCCGCTCGTGACCGGCTCCGACATCACGCGCGTGACGGTTGATAAGGAAAGCGAGGCGTCGGCGAACTACGCGGTCGACATCACGCTGAATTCCGAGGGCGCCAAGGCGTTTGAAGAAGCGACCCGCGACCTCGCGGCCGACCATGGCAAAATCGTCATCATCCTCGACGGCAAGGTGCAAAGCGCTCCTGCTGTGCAAGGCGTGATTTCTGGCGGCAACGTATCCATCACGGGCAACTACACCATGGACGAAGCCAAGGCGCTGCAAACCGTGCTCGAGTCGGGTTCGCTGCCGGTGAGCTTTGAATACGCGCAGAGCCAAACCGTTGGCCCGACGCTTGGCCAAGACGCGCTTGCTTCTGGCGTGCTCGTCGCCGCAATTGGCCTGGCGCTCGTTATGCTCTACCTGCTTCTTTTCTACCATGGCCTGGGTCTCATCACCGCTGCCGCCATGGCCGTGTTCGCGTGCTTGTATTTGGGTATTTTGGCGCTGCTTTCGCATTTCGGCCTGTTCAGCCTGTCGATGGCGGGCATCGCGGGCGTCGTGCTCACCATTGGTATGGCCGCCGACTCGTCGATTCTTACGCTCGAGCGCTTCCGCGAGGAAATTCGCATGGGCCGCAGCGTGCGCGCCGCGTCCATCACGGGCGTGCGCCACGGCATCCTGACCTCAATCGACGCCGACCTAGTAACGCTTGTTTCCGCGCTCACGCTGTTCTTCCTGGCCAGCGCATCGGTCAAGGGCTTCGGCCTTACGCTCGCGCTTGGCATTCTGTGCGACATCGCGATGATGCTGCTGTTCA
>NZ_CDRRGL010000109.1:0-5900 GCF_977041755.1 Slackia sp. | reverse complement strand
GACCTGGTGCGCGAAAACGACAACTACCAGCGCTTCCTCGAGAACCGCTTCCGCGATACGTTCGATTTCGAGGGCACGCCCATTCGTTGGAAGTTCAAGAAGAAGGACTAACGGAACATGATAGATGCATTGGTTGCGCTTGGCGTGTTTGTCGCGGCGTTTTTGCTCGGTTCGATTCCTTGGGGCCTCATTATTTCCAAGGTGTTTTACCACACCGATATTCGCGAGCATGGCAGCGGCAACATTGGCACCACGAACGCCATGCGCACGATGGGCAAAAAGGGAGGCGCCGCGGTATTCTTGCTCGATTTCGGCAAGGGCATCGCGTCGGGCTTCATTGGCATGGGTGCGACGTCGTTTTTGACGGGTAGCTTCGTGAGTTATGAAACTCTGCTTGGCATAGCGACGATGGGTTGCACCTTGGGCCATATTTTCAGCCCATGGCTGGGCTTTCACGGCGGCAAGGGCATCGCTGTGGCCATTGGCGCATTGTTCGTGTGCTGGGGGCCTGCGGCGGCATGCATCGAGCTGTTCGGCATTTTTGCCGTGCTCGTCGCGCTTACGCGCTATGTTTCGGTGGGCTCCATCGCATCCGCGGCGCTGTGCCCGGTTATCGCATGCTTCCTGTTCTGGGGCGATTGGGGCGCTATCGCGTGCTATTTCGTCACGGGCATGACGGTTGTGTGGGCCCATCGTGGCAACATTGAGCGTTTGCGCGCGGGCAATGAGCGTCGCGTGGGTTCGAAAAAATAATGGTCCGCCGTTCTGACGAACGGCGAATTTTGCCGACGCTGCAAGCGGGCGATGCACTGCATTTTGGCCTTTCGATCTTCATCTTGCGTAGCGCTGCTATGCGGCTTTTCGATTTCGGGCTATTCTGCAGCAGCTCGCTCATTCTCGCTGACTTTTGGTCGGCCGTGCAGTTTTCTTTTGTTGGGAGTCGATATGAAGGTTTCGGTTATTGGCGCTGGTTCGTGGGGCACGGCGCTTGCACATGTTCTGGGGCTTGGTGGCAACGATGTGATGCTGTGGGCGCGCAAACAGGAAGTGTGTGACGGCGTAAACGAACGTCACGAAAATCCGCGCTATCTCATTGGCTGTAAGATTGATTCCCACGTGAAGGCATCGACGAGTTTTGAGGAAGTGCTTTCCGGCACATCCGCCGTGGTTATTGTGACCCCTTCGGCTGTGATTCGCCAAACGTGCGCGAACATTGCGCCGTTCGTCAACGGTGACACCCCTATCGTGGTGTGCTGCAAGGGCGTGGAAGAGGGGAGCGGCCTCGTTCCGGTCGAGGTACTCGAAGCCGAGTTGGGCAATGCGAGCCGCCTGGCGGCGCTCGCTGGCCCCAACCATGCCGAAGAAGTGATTCTAGGCATTCCTGCCGGCACGGTGATTGCCTCACAAAGTGAGCAGACTGCCCGCTTTTTCCAAGAGCTTTTCGCCACTGAGGCATTTCGCACCTACATCAGCGAAGATGTGATTGGCGTTGAGGTGTGCGCGGCGGCAAAAAACGTGGTCGCCATTGCATGCGGCCTGTCGTATGGCATGGGATATGGCGACAATACAGCGTCGCTTTTGATGACGCGCGGCCTGGCGGAAATGAGCCGCTTGGTCGCCGCGTGCGGCGGTATGCCCATGACGTGCTTGGGCCTGGCGGGTGTAGGCGACCTCATTGCTACGTGCACGAGCGAGCATTCACGTAATCGCACGTTTGGCTATCGTCTGGCCCAGGGCACAACGCTTGAGCAGTACAAAGCTGAAACCCATATGGTGGTCGAAGGCGCGCTTGCGTGTCGCACGCTCATGTCGCTTGCCGAATCGGTAGGGGTTGAGCTGCCCATTGCCGAGACTGTGCGTCGCGTGGTGTGGGAGGGTTCTAATTTGGAGCAGGCTGCCGCGCAGCTGTTCGGTCGCGAATTGAAGCCTGAGTTCTATTAAGCCGGTTTAAGGCGATGCGGCAAAAGAGGGGCGGTTCCAAAAGATGCAAGAATGAGCCCCTCGCTACATTCGGCGTGCGTATGGCGGGATGAATGAGACGGATGATTCCTAGGGCAAATTTAGATCGCCTCGGGTGCCGCCCGCATCGTTTTGTCGGGACGAGTTGAAGCATAATCGTGCCGCCCGATTGAATTGAAGCAAAAGAAAAGGCGCAACCAAAGTTGCGCCTTTGTGTTTTTGCGCCGAGTGCTATTCCTTCGCGCCGTACTGCTCGTAGTACTTGTCGATGGCGGCCTTGATATCGTCGTTGATGACGACCTTGCCGTCGATTTCGTGGTTGTACAGAGCTTCGGTCACTTCCGCCATGCTCACGATGCTGGCTACGGGGAAGCCGTACTTCGCCTGGATTTCCTTCTGTGCGGTGGTCACGCCGCCCTTGCCGACCTCCATGCGATTAAGTGACACGATAAGGCCTTTGACCTCGACGTTTGCAGCGCCCGTCACAATGGGGTAGGTCTCGTCGATCGACTTGCCCGACGTGGTCACGTCTTCGACCATAATCACGCGGTCGCCGTCGTTGAGAGTCGCGCCCAACAGGTTGCCTGCGTCGGCGCCGTGGTCTTTGGCCTCTTTGCGGTTGCAGCAGTAGCGCACCTCTTTGCCATAGAGTTCTTGCAGCGCGATGGCGGTCACGACGGCCAGCGGAATGCCCTTGTAGGCAGGGCCGAACACGACGTCGAAATCGAGGCCGAAGTTGTCATGAATGGCCTTGGCGTAGTACTCGCCCAGGCGCTTGAGCTGCTCGCCCGTTACGTAGGCACCTGCATTCATGAAGAACGGCGACTTGCGGCCGCTTTTCAAGGTGAACTCGCCGAATTTGAGCACATCGCTTTCAACCATGAACTCGATGAATTCGCGTTTGTAATCTTCCATTCCGCTGAACTCCTTCGATTCGCGCCCGGCCCCAACGGCTGGGCTATAAACTATTCGCCATGATACCCGATTTGGTTCTATAATCGGCAGCGTTTAGCGTAAGGGCCGCAAATGGCCATCGTCTGCGCGGTTTTTGCTGCGGGGCGGTTTGTGACGGAAGGCGATAGTATGGGCGAATCCATCAAACAAGACGTGTGTAAGCAATGGGTTGAGCGCGATAAGAAGGTGATTGCGCCATGCCAGCACCTGTCATATTTTCCACTGGCGGTTGACCGTGCGAAAGATTCCACGGTAGTCGACACCGACGGCAACGAGTTCATCGACTTTCTCACGAGCGCTTCCTCGCTGAACTTGGGTAGCTGCAACGAGCACATTACTGCGGGCATTCAGGAGCAGCTGGCGAAGTGTACGCAGTACACCGCGGCATACACGTACAGCCCTGCGACGATTGAGTATGCCGAGCGCCTGTGCTCGGTGTTTCCCGGTCGCCCCGCCGAAGACGTGCGCATCGCGTTTGGCAACTGCGGTTCCGACTGCAACGACGCTGCGGTGAAGTTCGCCCGCGCCTATACCGGCCGCCGGAAGATTATCACGTTCATCAACGCGTATCATGGCTCTACGTACGGCTCCATTGCGCTTTCGTGCGTTACCACGCGCATGGCGTCGAAAATGGGCCCGTTCATGGGGGATATCTACCATTTCCCGTTCTACGGCTCCGAAGCGCCCGACATGCCCGCCGAGTGGTATGTGAAAGAAATTCAAGAGGCGTTCGACACGTATTTGCCCGCCGAAGAGGTGGCTGCGGTCATCATTGAGCCCGTGCAGGGCGATGGCGGCTTGAATTTGGCGAACGACAAGTTCATGCATGCGCTCTATGATCTATGCAAAAAGCACGGCATTCTGTTTATTTCCGAAGAAGTACAGCAGGCGTTTTGGCGTGACGGCCATTGGTTTGGCATCGAATGCTTCGATGGCATCGTGCCCGATGGCGTCATCATGGGCAAATCGGTGGGCGCGAGCCTTACCTTGGGCGCGTTTATGGCCCGCAAAGACATTATGGAGAGCCTGCCTGCGCCGGCGCACCTGTTTACGCTTGGCGGCAACGCCATTGCGTGCGCGGCCGGTTGTGCGGCGTTCGACTATTACCAAACCGATGAATTCCAGAATATTTTGAAGCGAAACGAACGCGTGATGCTCGAGCTACTCGAACAGACGGTGGCCGACCATCCCAACACGATCGGCTTCATTCGCGGCGTGGGCATGTCTCGTGGCTTGGCTGTGGTGAAGAAGGGCGAAGACGGCTCCATGGAGGCCGACACCACGGGTACGTTTAAAATCGTGTATCGCTCTTACGAGTTGGGTTTGCTCATGATTTCGGTCGCCGACAATATTTTGCGCATTCAGCCGCCACTTAATATCACCGAGGAAGAATTGCGCCGCGGCTTCGCGATTGCCAATCAGGCGATTTCGGAATACGAAGCGGGCGAGATTTCGGATGACGTGCTGGTAAACCAAGCGGGTTGGTAATCGTTGGCGTGCCTTTTTGGTTCAAGCGAAAGTTTTTCAGAAAAGTTGAAAATAACGCTTGCACGGCATGGAAGAGATGCGTATACTAACGTCTTGCGTTTGAGCGAAGAGCTCGAAATCGCAACGGGTTGTGGCGCAGTTTGGTAGCGCACTTGACTGGGGGTCAAGGGGTCGCAGGTTCAAATCCTGTCAACCCGACCAGCTAATTAGGGCAGGTCAGAAGGCAAAACTTCTGGCCTGCTTTTTTTGTTTCGTTTTTATTCATCATCGTTGTCTCGCTCTTTTCTCCGGGGCGTTTTCCTCTCGGCTTTGTATACGCTCGAAACAATCTGTAAAAACAAGGCTTCAAGTGGGAAAGCATTTCTTTCTTTTGAACAAAAAACTCGCTCGCTGGGTGTTACATTGCTCAATGCAGTTGCAAGAGCGGTTTTTTGAAAGGAATGGCACATGGACAAGGAACTTCTTGCGGTAGCAGGCGGCAGCAAGCCAGCGGACGTTGTGATTTCGAACGGTCGCATTGTCAACGTGTATACGGGCGAAATCTATGATGGCGGCGTGGCGATAAGCGGTCAAACGATTGCCGCAGTAGGCGATGTGGACTACTGCGTCGGCGAGGGCACGAAGGTCATCGATGCCGAGGGCGCCTTCATTACGCCGGGCTTCATCGATGGCCATATTCATCCCGAAAGCTCCGACTTGGCAATTCGGCCTTTCGCGGAAGCGGTGCTCAAGCATGGCACGACATCGATCATGACCGACCTCCACGAGGTGGGCGTGGTAAGCGGCCTTGAGGGCATCGAGGCCGTAATCGAAGAAAACCAGGCGACCGATTTGAACTTGTATTTCGTCGTGCCTTCCCATGTTCCTTTCTCACCCGCGCTTGAAACAAGCGGCGGCTCCTTCAATCCCTCGATTATTCGCGAAGCGCTCAAGCGCCCCGATGCCGTAGGCATTTCTGAATGCGTTGGCCCTTACGTCCTGGCCGATTTGCCGGATCTTTTGGAATCGCTCGATGACGTTGCGGGCATGAAGGGTATGACCGCCCAAGGCCATTTGGTTGACATGAAGGGTGCCGATTTGAACAAGTGCGCGGCTGCGGGCATCTCAACGTGCCACGAAGCGCTTTCCGCCGACGAAATCATGGATCGCGCTCGCGTGGGAGTCCATGCGATGCTGCGCGAATCGTCGGCTGCGCGCACGCTCGCGCAGCAGCTCGAATGCATCGTGGGCAAAGACATCGACACTTCTATGATGAGCATCGTGACCGACGACTTGCACTGTTGCGATTTGAATGAGACGGGACACCTTGATCATCATTTGAAGCTCGCTCTTAGCTGTGGCCTGCCGTTCGTGAAGGCCATCCAAATGGTGACTATCAATGCGGCGCGCGCATTCGAGCTGACCGATATCGGCGCGCTGGCGCCGGGCAAGCGCGCCGACATCAATATCGTGTCGGGCGATACGGCAGACGATTTCGGCGTGGTGAGCGTATGGTCGCG
>NZ_CDRRGL010000108.1:0-5906 GCF_977041755.1 Slackia sp. | reverse complement strand
TGTTCACGTCGGCGTCGAGGTCCATGATCTTTTTCACGCGCATAGCGTGGCGGCCGCCCTCGAATTTGGTCGTAAGGAAGGTGTCGACGATCTGCTTGTTCACGTCGAGTTCAACGAAACGACCGGAAAGCGTGATGATGTTCGCATCGTTGTGCTGACGGCACAGCTCGGCAAACTGCACGTTGATGATGTTCGCAGCACGGCAGCCAACGATTTTGTCGGCCGCGAGCGCCATGCCGATGCCCGTGCCGCATACGAGCACGCCGCGGTCGGCCACGCCGTTAGACACGTCATGCGCAACAGCGGCTGCATAATCAGGGTAATCGACGCGATCGTCGCTGTCGGGGCCGCGGTCGATAACATCGTAGCCCTGCTCTCTCAGATACGCCGCGAGCTCTTGCTTCTGCTCGAAACCTGCGTGGTCGCTGCCAATGGAGATTTTCATTGCCATGACAATCCTTTCTTCGCGCGGCCATGCCGCCGATATTCATTACTCGTGAATCATAACCCGAGAAACCGCCGCGTGCCAGTTGGCGAGCTTTTCTTCACGCTCTGCCTCAATCATTGCGGGGCGGAAGTGATCGTCGCGCTCGCGCATGGCGCGCAATTCAGCCGTGCCCTCCCAGAATCCCGTGGAAAGCCCCGCCAAAAACGCAGCTCCCAAGCCTGTGCTTTCAAGCACTTTGGGGCGATTGAGCTGGGCATTGAGGATATCGGCCTGGAATTGCATCAGAAAGCCGTTCGCCGATGCCCCGCCGTCGACGTTGAGCTGGTCAATCGCATGCCCCGATTCGCGTTCCATGGTCGCCGCGACATCGGCAACCTGATACGCCATGGATTCGAGTGCCGCTCGGGCGATATGCGCCCTGTTCGCGCCCCGCGTAAGGCCGAAAATCGCACCACGCGCCTCGGAGTCCCAATATGGTGCGCCGAGGCCCGTGAACGCCGGAACCACCACAACGCCCGCAGAATCGGGAACGCTGTTCGCAAGGTCTTCGCTTTCAGCAGCGTTTTGAATAATGCCGAGTTCGTCTCGAAGCCACTGCACCACAGCGCCCGCCACGAACACGCTGCCCTCAAGGGCGTATTCGAGCCCGTCGGCGCCAGGAGCGCTTGCGGCGACCGTGGTTACGAGGCCGTTTTGCGATTCAACGGCGGTATGGCCCGTATGGAGCAACATAAAACAACCCGTACCATACGTGTTCTTTGCACGACCGGGATCGAAGCAGCACTGGCCGAACAAGGCCGCCTGCTGATCGCCCGCAACGCCGCGAATCGGAATGCCAGCAGGCACCGCGGCGCAGGCCGTTATTCCAAAGTCGCCCGACGAGGGACGCACTTCGGGAAGAAGGGATGCGGGCACGTCGAACAACTCGAGCAATTCTTCGTCCCACTCGCCCGTATGAATATTGAAGAGCATCGTGCGGCTCGCGTTGGTCACGTCAGTCGCATGCACTGCTCCACCCGTGAGCTGCCAAATGAGCCACGTATCTACCGTGCCGAACGCAAGCTTGCCGGCCTCGGCCGCCTCGCGAGCCCCGGGAACATGGTCGAGCAGCCACTTGATTTTGCTCGCCGAGAAGTACGCATCGGGAATGAGGCCCGTTTTTGCTTGAATAAGCTCGCGAACACCCGGCCGCGCGCACACTTCCTCGACGATATCGGTCGTACGACGGCATTGCCACACGATGGCATTCGCAATGGGAACGCCCGTCTCGCGATTCCAAACCACCGTGGTTTCACGCTGGTTCGTAATGCCAATCGAGTCGATTTCTTCGGGAGATACGCCCGAAGACACGAGCACCTCTGTTATTACACCGAGCTGCGATGAGGCGATTTCGCGCGGATCGTGCTCGACCCAGCCAGGCTTCGGGTAAATCTGACGAAAGGGATGCTGCGCGATGCCGACTGGCTGGCCCGCATGGTCGAACAAGATGGCGCGCGACGACGTAGTCCCTTGGTCGAGCGCAAGAACGTATTTTTTCGACATGAATCCTCTCTTTGCTCGTCGCCTGGAATGCGGTTTCGGCTCGGTCAAGTCCTGACTCGCACGAAAGCCACATTTAGTGGCTTTCGGCTCGTGCGGAATCTACCGAAACCGCACCCCAGGCGACGAGCAAACGCGCTCACCAGCATAAACGGAGTCGTCTTCTTCATCCGAAGGAAGCTTCGAGGCCCTCGGTGTTCAAGTATTCCTTATTCCAATACGAAACACCGCGAAGCGGGCGCATAGCGAACAAAGTGAGCGGTAGCCCGCTGTGGCCTCAGGGCTTTCTTCGAATGAAGAAGACGACGGACGGATTAGGAAATTCCGTAGGCCTCGTACATTGCGAGCGTCGCTTTGATGGCGATTTGCTGGGCGAACAGCTGTTGCGCCTGAGGATCGGCCGAGCCGTTCTCCTCGATATCGGCGAGCTTTTCGTTCACGTTTTCCAGCTGGCCTTCCAAATCTTGGTGCATATCTTCATATGCGGCCAAGCGACGAAGCGCCGCTGCTTGGTAGCGAGGCTGAACCTCTACATCGCCGTTCGCGGCGATTTCGGTCAAACGATGCATAGAACTCTCCTATCGTTAAAGCCGCCACAAACGCAGGCGGCGCAATACGACTCTTGCAAACGATGCAATTGTAACGCGAACCGTCACGCGTTCGCGAGCGAACAACGCCGCAAAAGGCAACGCCCCAACCGCGCACATGCGTTCGGATGAGATGCTTGCTTGCATGCTCGCATCGCAACCAAAGGCATGCACGGCGGCGCATTGCACCGCAAAATGGAAATTGCCACCCGATAAAACGAACGCGCAGATTAGATTCCTTGCTTTGCAAGCCACGCTTCCACATCGGCCATAACGTGTGCGCGACCAGGCTCGTTGAGAATCTCGTGGCGCATGCCGGCATAGATTTTCGTCTCAACCGACTGCACGCCGGCATTCCGGTATTCTTCGGCGGCCTTCCGCACGCCGCGCCCGCAATCACCCACAGGGTCTTCCCCACCCGCGATAAAGAGCAGCGGCAAAACCTTGGGGACCTTGGACGCACTTTCCGCACGAACCACTTCGCCCGTAAGCGCGGTGAGCGTGGCGTAACCGCCCACGGTGAACATCTGGCCGCATTCTGAATCGTTGATATAGGCGTCGACTTGTGCCGGATCGGTTGAGAGCCAATCGAAATCGGTACGCGGGTTTTTGACGGCCTTCGAATAGGCGCCGTCGGCCATGGAATGCAAGAGCCCGCTTTTGTAGCGTTCTCCGCGCAGACGCGCGAGCGCATTGGCCAAAGCATTGCCCGCCATCGAGAGCGCCGCCACCTGCTGGCCCGTGCCGCAGAGCACCGCCGCCGCAAGGCCCTCTCCATGCTCGGAAATGTATTTTCGCGTAATGAAGCTGCCCATGGAATGGCCGAACATCACATAGGGCACCTCGCTACCGAAACGCGCCTGCATAATGCCGCGCAAGGCGTGCACATCTCGAACGAGAACCTCAGCGCCATCGCGAGCGGGCATATGGCCCAGGTCTTGCGCGTCGGAAACGCTTTCTCCATGCCCCACGTGATCGTTCGCGCACACTACGAAACCGCTTTCTACAAGGAATTTCGCGAAATGGGCGTAGCGCACGACATGCTCCGACATTCCGTGCACGACCTGAACGATGCCCCGAACGTCTGAATATCGCAACCCCTCCGGGGTTTCCGAGCCTTCTGGCTGCTCGGCTGCGTCAGGCTCCCATAGGAGCGCGCGAATCGCCGTTTTCCCATCGGCGCTCGGATACTTCAACGTGGCCGTTTTCATGTGCGCACCTCCTTCGACAGAGCCGGCATGCCGATCTCTCGACACCCAGCCCATTCAACGTGCCATCCATTCTACAATGCCGATCGGCTCGCTCAAATGCGCGCGATCGCCGTTTGCCTAATTGACGAAAATGTCGTCTACGACGCATAAAGCAATCGAACGGGGTCAATCAAATGGGGGCAGTCGCTATGCTTGCGCCTTTTCGAAATCATAGCGGTGCCCCTCCCAAGAAGATTGGCACAATGCCGCTCACAGCAAGAAAGCCAATAGCAAGAAATGGAGCAAAGGGGAAATCGTGCGCCGGGCGGCCAACCGCGAACCGAGCCACACAATAGAGAAGCGATGCGACACATGCGACGCAAAGCGCCGCGATACCCCCTTCGAAACCAGCAAAAAGCCCTATGGGAAACAGCAATTTCACGTCACCTGCGCCAAGCGGCTCGCCGCCACGGAAGCACGAGACCGCAAGCGAACACCCAAGCGCGAAGGCCGATACCCCGAAAGCCCCTATGACGCTCGATGTAGCCGTAGACAATATCGACTCTATGAGGTTCGACGAACACGCGTCAGCCAATTCACAGGGACTTCCCGGCGAAGCATTCATCGCGGACGAAGAAGTAGCTCCATTGAAAACGAGACCAACCGCACTTGATGGCTCGTAAACAAAGAGCCACCCCTCAATAACGCCTACGACCCGGGCGAGAAGGGAAACGCACCATAACGCGATTCCGGCAACCACAACTCGATTAGGAATGATTCTCTCCCGAATGTCGATGAAGCTCGCATAAAACAAAACGGCGAGAAACGCTACAGAGAGTAAATTGGGAGTCATCGACAAGAAAAAGTCAGGGGTCGTTGCTGAGACGCTCTCAAGAGTTGCCACCATACCCCCCCTTCGCATGCCTATTGATGCTCTGGCGGAAAGACGCAGCCGCCAAGAGCTTCGGAGCAAAGGCGTCACGAGCAAAAATTGCAGCGCAGCGTATCGTATGAAGTCGAGCGCGCCATTCCGCTTATAAGCGCATCCGCGCCCCATGCGACAACTCTAGCGCGCCAACCTTGCCGAAACCTTGCCCACATGCGGGCGATTTGGCTCAAAAATCCCGTCGATTTCCTCTTTTCCTCGCGACAATTGCCCTCATTTTCCATTGAAGCCAACGTCGTTTTCCCTCGCAATTACTCGCGTTTTCCATCTGGGCACCGGGAGCTATCCGCTTATTCTTGATTAAAAGGGTGAGACCTTATCGTCGGAAACATCGCGCACGCATTCACGGCGGAATCGCGTATGGCGTTACAACGACATCGCACACGTCACCGCAACAACATCGGGTATAGCGCTACAACAGTTCCTTAAAATCATCGGCGGTAAGAGCCCCAACTCGCAGAATGTGCGGATGCTCATGCGTGCAATCGACGATGGTCGACGAGACGCCTGAGCGGGGAACATCGTCGCCAAGCACAACGGGCACCTGCGCCGCAAATTCAGGATCGACATCGGCCAGCGTTTGGGGCGGTTTCTTTCCTTGAAAATTCGCGCTCGAGGTTGCCAAGGGGAACCCGACGCGCTCAATGAGTTCCAAGGCGACAGAATCGTTCGGCATGCGCAGCGCAATGGTGTCGTTCGCGCCGCGAAATGCCTCGGGCACGTTGTCGCCCGCTTTCACCACGAGCGTAAGAGGCCCAGGCCAAAACTGCGAAACCATATCGTGCGCGAGCTGCGACACGTCGCGGCCATAGCGCGTAAGCGCCGCAGGAGAGCCAACAAGCCACGGAATAGCTTTGTCGGGATCGCGACGTTTATCAATATAAATAGCCTCGGGAGAACACGCGAGACCGACGGCGATGCCGATCCCATATACGGTATCGGTTGGGAAAACGACGGGCTTGCCCGCGGTAAGCGCCGCGACGGCCTTGCTCAGTTGGGCCTCATCGACCATAGTTGCCTCTTCCAAACGCGCCGCCCACGTCGGCGGCATTTTCTTTAGTCGAATTGTACCAACCACATACCTTCGAATGGCAACACGTGCGTAAAAGTCACCATGACGCCATGCGAACGCGAGGAACCGAAGCCCCACGGAGCCGAACCGAGCACAGGAGTCAATGGGCCACCGCACACGGATT
>NZ_CDRRGL010000107.1:0-6027 GCF_977041755.1 Slackia sp. | reverse complement strand
GACATGATTGAATAGTACCGAAGAACGCAACAAACAAGTCATGTTCGCGCACCTTTGTTTTGTTCAAAGTATACGCTGTGGTGGACGTACGCGAGAAGGCCATCACGCAAGCCAATGCGGCAAAGCAGCCATAGTGGCCCTATGCAACCTATTCAGCATGGGGCCACAGCCACAACGAAACAACAGACAGCATGGCGTCACAGTACAACAGCGTGGCAGCATGGCGCATTATCGCTATTCCCTCGTGCGCACTTTCACCATATCGGCTGCACGTCGCTCCACCTCGCGATCCCTTGCGAAACGAGGCTGTGTGCGGGAAAGGCGCAAAACCGTGCGGAACGCATTGCGCAACGCAATCGGGTCATGCCAGGTGGGACGATCAGGGTCAACGAGGTCACGAACCATAACGACCGTGCCGCGTGATTGAATTCGATCGGCGTCGTCGCAGGAAATGCGCACGGGACGAATTTCCTCGCCATGCACTCCAATTTGACTAGAACGGGCATCAAGGCCAACCCGATCGCAAGCACCATCACCAGGATGGAGGGAGTCAACGCTATGAACGAGCATGTAATCGACGAGCCCTTCCATGCCATGACGACAAAGCGCCTCGTAATGCTCGAGCGCCGTCATGCCACGCGTCTCGCCTTGCTGATCGGCAAGCGAGCACACGAACAACGTCGCAGCATGCGAATTGCGAATCGCATCGACGACGCCCGGCACAAGCAGGTTCGGCAAAATCGACGTGAAGAGCGAGCCAGGCCCAAGCACGATGAAGTCGGCTTCGCGAATCGCGTCGAGCGCGGGTTCATAGGCCCGAACCGGCGCAGCCGATTCAAGCCAAACGCGATACAGCGTCGAATCGGAATGGCTCGCCTTCGCCTGACCATCAAGCTTGCACCCGTTCCATGTCGCGGCGCACAGGCGCACTTCATCGAGCGTCGAGGGATAAACATGGCCCCTCGCGTTCAATAATCGTGAGCAAATGTCGATAGCCTCGGGAAACGAACCCGTCGACTCCTCAAGGGCCGAAAGCATGAGGTTGCCGAGCGTATGGTTGCGTGCAAACGAAAAACGATACTTGAACGCCTTGGTGAGCGGGTCGCCCTCGTCAGCGGCCATCGCGACGAGGCACTTACGAATATCGCCGGGCGGCAATACGCCCGCCTCTTCGCGCAAAATGCCCGTCGATCCACCGTCGTCGGCCATGGCAACGACAGCGGATGTGTCAGCTTCAAGGGAGAGCAGCGTACGAATAGATACGGGCGCGCCCGTGCCGCCACCGATGACCACAGCCTTTACCGGCGCTGCCGTATCGTGAAGCGCCTGAGCACCTACGTCTTGTTCAAGTTTCGCAAACGCCGCCGTCGCCGAGGGATCGAGAGAAAACGGAGCGCCCATTACGCATGCACCTTAGTCTCGCCCGTAAGTTCATTTTGCACCGATTCCGCTAAGGGCAAATCGCGATGCGTCACGCTCACGCGATATCCACGTGTGCGCAGATAATCGCCCGTGGCCTCGGCAATCGCAACGCTGCGGTGTTGGCCACCTGTGCAACCAACCGCAATAGCGAGCTGCTGCTTACCTTCCTTCACATAACCAGGCATCACGCAATCAAGCAGGCTCTTCCAATGAGACATGAACTCAACCGTCTCATCGCGATACATCACGAAATCGCGAACAGGAGCATCAAGACCCGTAAGGGACTTAAGCGCAGGGTCATAATACGGGTTCGGAAGGAAACGCACGTCGATAACGATATCGGCATCAAGCGCGGCGCCATGCTTGAAACCGAAGGAATACACGGTAACAGCAAGGCCTTCCCGCTCATCTCCCTCGCCAAACAGCTCGCGAATTTTCGCACGCAGCTGCATAGGAAGCATATCGGTAGTGTTCACCACATCTTGAGCCATAACGCGAAGCTGATAGAGCAGTGCACGCTCGGCAGTGATGCCCTGCGCGATCGTCATACCCTCATCGCACAGCGGATGGCGTCGGCGACTCGCCTTATAACGAGCGACGAGCTTATCGTCATCGGCATCGAGGAACACAATGCGAAATGGAATACCCTTGCTTTTCAGGGCATCGAGCTCGTCGTCGAGATCGGCGAAATAATCTTTATTTCGAGCATCGCAAACCACAGCAAGTTTGCGCGAAAGGCCGTTTGCGTCATCGGCGGTCACAACGAGCAGCTGCCCCAGCAAGCTCGCAGGCAAGTTGTCAATGCAGAAATAACCCAAGTCTTCAAAAGCATGCATAGCTTCCGTGCGGCCTGCGCCGCTCATGCCTGTAATGATGACCAAGTCGTTCGGGCTCTCGCCCATCTTGCGCTCAACCATAGATACGCTCTCCCATCAACAAGCTACTCACCACGGGCCCATTCAGGCACGCCAGCGGTTTCATCAATCGCGTCTTCAGCAGATTGGGCGGGCACAATGCCCTCGCCCAACCCCTCGACCCTATCACGCTCTCCATTATACTGCGCGAGCACGGTGACCACCTCACGCGCAACCTCTTCGGGCACCGCGCCAAGGCCAATAACCTCATCAACATCCATGTCTCGCAGTTTACGAAAGCCGCCCGCCGCCGAAAGCAGCGCCTTTTTACGGACAGGACCCAAGCCAACGACGTCATCGAGAATCGACTTCGTCATGCCTTTGCCACGGAGCTCTCGGTGGAACGTAATGGCGAACCTATGGGCTTCATCGCGAACCTGCTTCACCAGATACAGCGACGCCGACCCGCTTGGCAGCACCACCGGACCGCTCTCCTGCCACGGAACGAAAAGCTCCTCGTCTCGTTTGGCCAAACCAGCAAGCGCAATATCATGGATGTCCATTTCGTCAAACATCTCGAGCACGGCGTTGAGCTGCGGCAAGCCGCCGTCGAGGATAATCAAATCGGGCTTCGAGCCAAAGCGCTCGTCGGACATGCGTTCTGCGCAGTATCGGCGCTGCATGACCTCCTGCATAGACAGGAAGTCATTGGCTTCATCGAGCGGCGTCTTGATTTTAAAGCGGCGATATTGGTTTTTATCAGGCCTTCCGCCCGTGAACACCACCATGGAAGCAACCGTATACGAGCCGTGAATGGTCGAAATATCGAAGCACTCAATGCGCATGGGGGCAACATCCATCGCGAGCGCGCTTTCAAGCTGCAGCAGGGCATCGTTGATGCGCTTATCCTCGTAGTTCGTACGCACCTTGTAGCGCATGAGCGTGTGCTGCGCATTCTTGCATGCCATATCGAGCAAGTCTCGCTTTTCGCCACGTTGGGGCACCGTGAAACGAACCTTTGCGCCATGGGCGGAGTCAAGCTTGTCCGTAAGCCATGCTTCCATCGCCGATGCATCTTCCAATTCGCGCTCAACGATGACCTCGTGCGGAATGGACGTGGTAGCGTCGTAATAGCGAAGAAGAAAGGTATGGAGCAGATCTTCGTCGGGCACATCGCGGCCACGATCGAGCACAAACTCGTTGCCGTTCACAACGCGGCCTTCCCGCACCATGAACACATGGACGCCCGCGATGGTCTCCTCACGGGAAATGCCCACAACGTCAGCGTTCAAGTTGCGAGACGAAACCGCGTGCTGTTTGTCGGAAAGCGAATTGATTGTATCGATGCGCGCCTTGATACGGCCCGCACGCTCGAAATCGAGCTCAGAGGCGGCATCACTCATTTCGCCTGCGAGCTCGTCAACGAATTCACGACGATTGCCCGCAAGAAAACGCTCAACCCGCTCGACGTTGCGCCGGTATTCCCCGGGGGTAATACGGCCGCAGCACGCACCAGGCCCAAGGCCTACGTTCGCATCGAAGCACGGCCGCGTTCCTGCTTCCGATAAGAAAGCCCCGAGCGACCCCGCGTCGAGCTTGCGCTTCAGGCGGCGCCATTCGTTGCATTTCGACGAGCAAATCGGCACGACCTTGCGCGCGATATCGACCAACTGACGCGCCGCGCGGCTGTCGGTATAAGGGCCGAAATACCGCGTACCTTCTACGTGTTTTTCGCGCGTGTACTTAATAGCAGGGAAAACATCGCTTTTCGTAATCGCGATGAACGGATAGCTTTTATCATCTTTGAAGTCGGCGTTGAAGAAAGGTGAGAACTGGTTAATGAGGTTCTTTTCGAGCACGAGCGACTCATGCTCGTTGCTCACCACCACGTACTCGAACGTCGACACCTGCTCGAGCATCATGGGAATTTTCGCGCGCTCGTCTTGCCCCATGACGTATTGCTTCATGCGGGCGCGGAGCTGCTTCGCCTTGCCGACGTATATTACCTGCCCTGACGCGTCTTTCCATAGATAGACGCCAGGAAGCGTAGGCACGCTTTTTAGCTGTTCTTTCAGACGGGCGATTTTTTCGTCGAATGATTCATGTTCGGGCGGCGCATCGAGCACCACGCCCCCTGCAGCGCTCAAAGGCCCTTTGTTTTCAATTGTTGAGGGTGCCTTTATGTTCATTCTCGCAATATCCCCAGCGTATCCCACGGCAACAATCCACTAAACTATTCTAGGCTATCGAAAAAGGATTCGGCCATGAAGGCTATGGAGCTTTTGGGCAACACGCCAAAAACGCAAAGGGCCCTATCGCCGCACTTGATTTGCGACTCGCAACCACGCCACGGAAGCGATGCCGTTCATGCAGGCGCGACAACGCACACAACGTTTCCGATTGCATAAGGAGAAAATCACATGTCGCAATATGATTACTTAGTCGTAGGCGCAGGCTTGACGGGCGCCGTCTTCGCGCATGAAGCACAAAAGATTGGCAAAAAGTGCCTGGTGATTGATCGCCGCGACCATATAGCGGGAAACGTCTTCACCGAAGAAATCGAAGGCATAAACGTGCACCGATACGGAGCCCACATCTTTCACACTTCCCTGCGTGGCGTTTGGGACTATATGGGCCAATTCTGCGAGTTCAACAACTACGTGAACTCCCCCGTTGCCTTTATCAATGGCGAAACGTATAACATGCCCTTCAACATGAACACGTTCAGTAAGCTTTGGGGCGTCTTCACTCCCGCCGAGGCGAAGGCGAAAATCGCCGAGCAGGTAGCTAAGGAAAATATCAAAGAGCCCACGAATCTTGAAGAGCAGGCACTGTCGCTCGTTGGCCGCGATATCTTTGAAAAGCTCGTGAAAGGCTACACCGAGAAACAATGGGGACGCGACTGCAAAGATTTGCCCGCCAGCATCATCAAACGCCTGCCATGCCGCTTCACCTATGACAACAATTATTTCAACGACCGTTTCCAGGGCATTCCTATGGGCGGCTATACGAAGATGGTCGAGCGCATGCTTGAGGGCGTAGAGGTGCGTTGCGGCGTCGAATACAAAGAATTCATTTCAGAACAGCCCGACATAGCCGATCGAACGATTTACTGTGGCCCGATTGATGCTTTTTATGACTTCAAATTGGGTACTCTGGAATACCGAAGCCTTCGATTCGAAAGTGAGATTCTAGACGAGGAAAATCACCAAGGCGTCGCCGTCGTGAATTACACCGCGCGCGAAGTGCCGTACACTCGCATCATCGAGCATAAACATTTCGAATTCGGCACGCAGCCTAAAACGGTCCTAACTCGAGAATACCCCGCCGACTGGAAGCCTGGAGACGAGCCGTATTACCCGGTAAACGATGCGCGCAACGAAGCGTTGTATGCCGAATACGAGAAGCTTGCGGCCGAAGAGGGCGATGTGGTGTTCGCAGGCCGCCTGGGAGGCTACAAATATTACGACATGGACAAAGCCGTTGCTGCCGCTTTTGATCTTGTTAAAAAAGAGCTTGGAGTGGAAATCGCCAAATAGCCACCCCACAAGCACGTTAACGAGAAAAGCCTGCTTATGCAGGCTTTTCTCGTTATAAAGCAATTAATTCAAGAAAAAGCTATTTCGCATCTTCCGCCATGAACCTATACACTTCAATCTCCCACTGCTTACGGCTCGCCTTGGCGACGGAATCAAGAATAAGACCGGCGGTAAAGGCAAGACACCCACAGAACACAAGCCCAACGGCCAGA
>NZ_CDRRGL010000106.1:0-6130 GCF_977041755.1 Slackia sp. | reverse complement strand
TACTCGTCTTTCATGTACGGCGTGGGATAGCAGCCGAACACGTTGCTGAACGTAATGTTGAAGCTATCGGCCATCCACTTCAAATTATCGGGCGCGTTTTTCGCCATGCACTCGACGAGGTCTTCCTTCACGATGCCCTCGGCGTCGGTGAGCCAGAACTTCTTATGCAGCTCGGCCGAATCGTCGGTTACACCGGCGATTTCCTTCTGCCACTGCGTTCCGCTCGCCTGCACCGCGCCTTCGGCAAGCGCCGTGGTACCGCCGCACGCTGCAGCCTTCTCAAGAACGAGCACCTTTTCGGCGCCGTTTTCAAGTGCGGAATATGCAGCCGTAAGGCCCGATCCGCCGCCACCGCATACGATTACGTCGTATTCGCCGTCCCACTTCTCGGGCAAACCAGAAGCATCGGAACCCGAAGCCTCCTTGCTGCCGCCCGCTGACGAACACCCGGCCAAACCGGCTGCGGCCAAACCGGCAACGCCAGCCATACCGGCCAGGAAATTACGGCGAGACATGCCTTGTTCGGTGATTGCGCTCATGACGTCCTCCTCATCCCTCACCAGGCCCCTCCGCCTGGTTGACGCGCCGCGAGCGCTCGGCCGTTTCCCTTAAACGACCTGCGGTTTTATTCGCAGCGCATCTCTTGGATACGTGATGGTTGCAGTATGCGCCGCGAGAGGCGCGCCCGCAACATGCCCAGTTCACCGTGCGAACCAACCGTTCCGCGATGTGGAACGGGCAACCTGTTAAACGCTTCCCACCTGCTAAACGCTACGAGCATTTAGCAGGTCTTGAAACGCGCAGAGCCCCGCAGGAAAACCTGCGGGGCTCTGCGCATTCGCGACAAACGCCAATTTGGACCTTTCGATCGAAGCGTAATCAATGGACTTCGGGTACGTATTCAATCAAGTCGCCTGGCTGACAGGCCAAAACCGAACAGATTCCATCCAGCGTCGAAAAACGAAGTGCCTTCGCATCACCAGTTTTAATCTTCGACATATTCGCCCTAGTAATTCCAACGCGCTCAGAAAGCTCCGAGACCGTCATCCCTCTAGACTCCAGCAACTCATCCAAATGCAGCACAATCACGGCACGCCCCCTTGCATTTGCTGTATATATCACACAAGGAAGCAGTCTTTCAAATTACGTCTTCACCGTCTCTTTGAATTTTCACACCGTAATCGACGATATAGGAAAGACCCCAAAACGAAACAGCCAATATTAGCGCCGATAAATCAAAGCCACATATGGGCACGTCCCGCCTCGACTGCGCCGAAACCAATTCTTCCCAAAGCCCAACAGGAGGAAAGCAGCCAGGACCGCTAAACTGAAAGGAGACGGGAGACAACGATCCCGTAAGTAAAACTGAAGCGGCTTCAGAAAAGGCAATGGAAATCAGCGCCACCAAAACAAATAGAAGGCCCGACAAACGTAGGCCGCGAGACGTTCCTTCCGCTATACCAGAGCCAAAAACTATCCGTGTTATCGCCTTCGCAACAACATCCAGCAAAATCGAATAGCAAAATAAGAGCAACGTCCATTGCGCAAAAACAACGGCCGCAACTACAAGACCGCGAATCAGACCCAAGAAGAATGCAAGAAGGCACGCAATAGTACCTACGATAAGAATAACACGCAGAACCTTAACGATAACGCATGCCACTTCTGCAAGTTTAGCCTTTTTGCGTGGATGCCTAGAGGCATTTTCGACTACAACGGCCATATTACCCCTCGAATAACACGATGCAGGCAGCTTCGCCACCTGCATCTAAAACGTCAACTATGAAACAGTAAAGAAATTGCCTTCCGAGGTTGTAACGTCAAGCCAAGCACTCACGTTATACCAGAGCATGTAGCCAGAATAAGAACGCGCCGGAGATGCGTAGAATGAATTCGAATAAGACGTGCTCGCACTCACCCCGTCATCATAAATCTTAACCGCGCCGCCTGATCCTACAATCCCATACGATGTGCAGTGCACTGTAAGAGTCATTTTTCGAGGGGTAGGCCCGCTGGTTTTAGCAACATTGATATTTCCACCATAGTTGTAAGAAGGAACAGTGCCATTATGGTACAAACTGCCAGTACAACGTACGCTTGTTCCATATCCCGAACCTGTAACATTAAAACCCTGAGAATCCAAAGGTGCTATGCTGCTCGTATTCGGCTTGCTCGCATAGAGCATGATAAATTCCGTATCGCATTCGTTAAAAACTTCGCCAATGGAATAAGTGGAATTAATCTCTTTAAATCTTTCGGATATTTGTTCATCCGTCAGGTTGTCATTTTCGGCATACACCGAAGCATACGCCGAAGGACTGAAAGCCATCAGTGACAGCCAACCCACGAAGAGAAATACCGCAAACGCCACGAGCGATTGGCACGTGGTTTTACGAATGTTCCGTGCTTGCATGTATATCGACCTCCTATGGTCGGTATCGAGTACGTAGGCGCCCTCTTGAATGCTTAAGCAATAAATATGGTACTAGCTACGTATCGAGAAACAATACACATATTCCATTATTTGTTACTAAAACACTATCAAAAGAAAGAATCGCTTCTTTTGATATGCGAAACGAAAAGCCCCGCAGGAAAACCTGCGGGGCCAAAAACGGAGCGAGAATACGCTCCTAAGTTAATTTGAAGCAGCGTCAACCAAAAGAGGAGCCGGCTTCCACGTCGAAAGACAGCAAGAGGCCCGCCGGTGGCGCGAATCGCCGCGAAAGCCAAGCGCATTGGCCTTTCGGCCATGCGCGAGGCTTGAACGGCGAGTCGCCTGCCAGCAGGCCTCGCAGCGTCGGCAAAAATTACATCATGCCGCCCATACCTGCGCCAGCGCCAGCAAGAGCGCTCAAATCGGGGCCTTCCTTGGGGATCTCGTTGATGGAGCACTCAGTGATGAGGATAAGGCCAGCAACGGAAACCGCAGACTGCAGAGCGGTGCGGGTAACCTTCACGGGGTCGGAAACGCCCATGGCAATCATGTCGCCATATTCGCCATTAGCGCAGTTCAGGCCTTCGCCCTTCTTCATGCCCTTAACCTTCTCGACCACAACGGAGCCTTCAAAGCCAGCGTTCTGGGCGATGGTGCGCATAGGAGCCTCAAGAGCCTTGCGGATGATGGCGACGCCAACTTCCTCGTCGTGGTTCGCGCAATCAACGGCGTCGAGAGCGGGCAGAGCATGGAGCAGCGCTACGCCGCCGCCAGCAACGATGCCCTCTTCGACAGCCGCGCGGGTTGCCTGCAGGGCGTCCTCGATGCGGCTCTTCTTCTCTTTGAGCTCGGCCTCGGTAGCAGCGCCAACGCGCAGCACGGCAACGCCGCCGGACAGCTTGGCCAGGCGCTCATGCAGCTTCTCGCGGTCGAAGTCGGAGTCGGTGTGCTCCATTTCGGCCTTGATCTGGTCGATGCGGTCCTTGATGGCAGCCTTGTCGCCGTCGCCATCGACGATGGTGGTGGCGTCCTTGGAGACCTTGACGGTCTTCGCATGGCCGAGCATGCTCACGTTCGCGTCGGCGAGCGTCATGCCGAAGTCGGGAGTGATAACCTGACCGCCGGTGACGATAGCGATGTCTTCCAGCATGCGCTTGCGGCGATCGCCGAACCCGGGAGCCTTCACGGCAACGCAGGTGAAGGTGCCACGCAGCTTGTTCAGCAGAATGGTAGCCAGAGCCTCGCCCTCAAGGTCCTCAGCGATGATGAGCAGCGGGCGACCAGACTTGGAAACTTCCTCGAGCACCGGCAGCAAATCCTGGATGGAGGAAATCTTCTGGTCGGTAAGCAGGATGAACGGGTCTTTCAGAACGGCTTCCATGCGCTCCATGTCGGTAGCCATGTACGGGGAGATGTAGCCCTTGTCGAACTGCATGCCCTCGACCGTTTCGATGTCGATGCCGAAGGTCTGGGACTCCTCAACGGAAATGACACCCTCCTTGCCGACAACTTCCATGGCCTCGGCGATCTTGGTGCCGATAACCTCGTCGCCAGCGGAAATGGTGCCGACGTTGGCAATTTGCTCTTTGCCCTCAACCGGAATGGCGTCGGTCTTGATGGCGTCGACAATAGCCTCGGTGGCCTTCTCGATGCCGCGGCGAACGGCCAGCGGATTCGCGCCGGCGGTGACGTTGCGCAGGCCCTCGGTCACGATAACGTCAGTGAGCAGGGTTGCGGTGGTGGTACCGTCGCCCGCACCATCGTTGGTCTTGGTGGCGGCTTCCTTCACGAGCTGGGCGCCCATGTTCTCCACGGGATCCTCAAGCTCGACTTCCTTAGCAACCGTCACGCCGTCATTGGTGATGGTGGGGGCGCCATAGGTGCGCTCAAGGGCGACGTAGCGGCCCTTGGGGCCAAGGGTAACTTTAACGGCATCGGCCAGCTTGGTGACGCCAGCAGCAAGGCCGCTGCGGGCCTCAGCCTGGAATTTAATGTCTTTAGCCATTGTGATTGCTCCTTCAATGGGTAGTTTCTTTTCGAAACTTAATTACCGAATTCGCTTTGGTTTCTATCGTTTGCTTTACGCAGTGTAAACACCATAAAGGTCGTCGGCGCGCATGATAAGCACATCCTCGCCCTCGATGTTCACTTCGGTGCCGCCGAACTTGCCGTACAGCACACGGTCGCCTTCCTTGACGGGAACCGGAATGAGGTTGCCGTCCTTATCGCGCTTACCCTCGCCAACGGCCAGAACGATGCCGGTCTGAGGCTTTTCCTGGGCGCTCGAAGCGATGTAGAGGCCCGATGCGGTCTTGGTTTCAGCTTCGTCGCGCTTAACGATAACGCGATCACCCAAAGGCTTGAGATTCATGGAATGTCCTTTCTCCACTGCCTGTTATAACCAAAGATTGGGAAGAGTGCTAGCACTCCGTATGCCCGAGTGCTAACAAGTTGGTACTCTAACACCCTCATAAAATGATGCAAGCACCTTTTGAGAAAATCTCAGTGCTGTTTACTAAATGTCATAAAGATATTCGACGCAATTTGGAAAAACCGAGCGCAACGCTTAGCGCATATACGCCAACAACGCCTCGCAGCCGCGAACCACGTCTTCGTACGTCGTTTCGAAATCGCCCGTGAACCACGGGTCGGCCACGCTGTTCGCCGAATCGGCATCTCCACCGTCGGAATACTCGAGCAGCTTGTGCACTTTGCCTTGTGGATCGCCTTTCAGAATGCGGCGCATATCGCGAATGTTCTCGTCATCCATGCCGATGAACAGGTCGTACTCGCCATAATCGGCCGCGCGCAGCTTCACGGCGGCTCGGCGCGGGTGAACAATGCCGTGAGCGTCGAGCACCCGCTGCGTACCCGGATGCGTATCATTGCCGATTTCATCGTTGGTCGTCGCGCAAGATGCAATGGCGATGCGGCCGCCCAAACCCGCGCGGGCAACCATGTCGCGCATCACGAACTCAGCCATAGTCGATCTGCAAATATTGCCGTGGCACACAAACATAATGCGATGGATGAATTGACGTTGCGACATGCGATTCCTTTTCTTCGATAAGCTCAATGCAAGCGAATATGCTATTGCACGCGTGCGGAAATGGCAATGCCGCCGAAAACCCAAAACGGAACCTGGCGCGACTAGGCGCCTACCGAACAGTCGCGCCCACAGGACGGCGCCTCGCGCGAACGCACGCCCACGGGGCAAAGCCCGACGCGAGCGCCCGCCCACAAATCCGCCCTCGCTCGCACAATATAACCTAGCACAAGCGCGCATTCGCAAAACCGCGCGCAACCCCATCGTCATTAAGGGCAATGCCATGGCTATCGCGAACGCCGTGGAGCTCGAGGGTTGCCGCGCGAGCGAACGCGTCGCAAAACAAAGAAGGCTCCCCGCCTTATAAGCGAGGAGCCTCCGGTTACCTTTATGAAAGAAAACCGCTAGTCGACGCGTGCGTAGTCACCGCTGCCGTCAAAGCCCCAATCGAGCTTATCGGCCTTGCCGTTCGAATCGCAATGGATGGCATAGTTCCACGCCGGGTCCTCATCGTCCCAATACAAACCAACCTGGTCGACGGCGGTAATGGCCCAGGTACCCGCCTCAGCCTGCTTGCTATCGCGGCTCTCGACAAGCGTTCCATCTTCCCTCAGCTCGATTTCGATGGACTCGTTTGTGAGCGACTTCCA
>NZ_CDRRGL010000105.1:0-6152 GCF_977041755.1 Slackia sp. | reverse complement strand
CGCAGAAGAAGGCCATTGGAAGCGACGAGATGCCGTTCGCGATCAATAACTGGATCGATTTTTGCGCGGAAAGCATCTCTGCCGCATGGCAAGTCAAAGATGACTATCTTGCGATTTTCGGAAAGCTGAATGCGGTGTGGCGCGAAAAGTTGGGGAAGGTGAGCGAAGGCTCCGCGACGCAGCGCATCCTTGAGCTGCTCCCGGGATACCCCCTGCTCACAGTGGAAACCGCATGCCGCCTGACGGGCAAGCAGTTCAGTGCGGTCAACGACGCGTTCAGGCGCCTTGCCGACACGGGCATCGTGCGGCTCGTCGACAATGCCGGATGCACGAACGCGCGACTTTTCGAGGCTCACGACGTGATCGATGCCCTCTCGAAATTCGAGGCGGCGCTCATATCGGCGCCGCCCATCTCTCGTGATTGCGTATAACGTTTTGCGCGACGCTTTCGGCCGTGCGAATTTCGCAGGGAAGCCCCGGGCCTTTTAGCTGCGCAGAATCGTCTGCTCTGCGATGGTAATGATTGCCGGGTAGAAAGCCCTGCGGGCGCCCGAGCGAACGTCGTGTGCAAACTCGCCGATCCAGCTCATGGGATGTTTTTCACGGAACGCCTCGGCTGCATTGCGAATGGCCGCGGCCTCTTCCTCGTTTCCTGCGAGGAACGCGTCGGCCTCTTTATCGGCCATGACGCCGAGAAATTCCAGCTCAATGGCGATGTTGTCGGCGAAGTCGACGAAATGGTCGGGCATTTTGAAGCCGTTCAATGCATAGCACGCCGCGACTTGCTGCTCCGAAGGGCCGCGCAGGTGGCCGCGTCCGTTTTCGTCTTTCATTGTTTTGTAGAACGACTCGTAAGGCACGGCGAGCAATGTGCCGGGGCCCACGAAAAGCCGGTTGAAATCGGTTTCGAGCATGAGGCGCGCGTCGTTGGGGGCGGCGCCAGCGGCCTCTTCGCAGAAAGCGCGCAGTTCGCCAAGCGCCGCGACAACTTTTCCGTCGGGGCAGTCGCGCAGCATTTCGCCGAACGCGTCGGCGACTTCACCACGCTGCACCTCTTCGGCGAATTCGAGAGAGGGGCGCAGAAGGCACCGCGAGATAAGCGCTGTGAGAGCCGCTTCCGCGCGAGCTTCTCGGGCTTGTTCTTCCATGTTCGACATAGCGGTCCTTTCTGTATGGAATCGAAAAACGGCGGCGCCAGGCCAATCGCGGCCCGCGGCCCAAGAGCGCGCTATCCTTTCGGGCCACACCGCCGCGCGGGGAGCGGGATGGGAGGCCGCCCGCTCCCCGCGGTGGGTGATGCTAGTTGACCGAGCGCCAGTAGTAGACGTTGGGACCCGTGCCCTGGTCGGCGAGCAGCTGCTCGCACTCGTGCTCTGCGACTATCTTCGAGATCTCAGAGTTCGGGTCGTCCAGGTCGCCCACGACGATTGCGCGGTTGGGGCAGCACAGCTGGCACATGGTTTTCTCTTCGCCGTTCGAGAGGCGGTGGATGCACATCTCGCACTTGTCGATGACTTGCGCCTCAACGTCGAGGCTGCGCGCGTGGTAGGGACATGCTTCGGCGCACTTCTCGCAGCCGATGCACGCTTCCTTGTCCACCACGACAACGCCGTCCTCGCGTTTCGACGAGGCGCCTGTCGGGCACGCTTCAACGCAGGGCGCGTTGTCGCAGTGCTGGCATGGGGTGGGGCGCCAAAGGAACGTGACGTTGGGGTAGGTTCCCGAAGGGGCGTCGAGCGAGGCGTCGGTTTCGCCCGCGTCGTTGTACACGGGAATGCGGCAGATGCCATCGGCGACGTGGTTTTCCATCTTGCAGCTCACGGTGCAGGTACGGCATCCAATGCAGCGATGCAGGTTAATGGCGAATGCATATTTGGTCATCGGAGGCCTCCTTAAGCCTTCTCGATTTGAACAAGGTTGTCATAGGGCGCGAAGTTCGTTTCGAAAATCGCGTCTTGCGCGGGGTTCAAATCCATTTGGAGCAGGTCGCGATAGTGGGTGCTATCGACGAAGTCCTTCGGCCACCAACCCTGGCGCTGATTGACGCAGCCAGGCTTGATTTCTTCCGTGACCAGGGCCTTCACCTTATATTCGCCGCGGTCGTTGAAGATGCGCACCACATCTCCGCTCTCGATGCCGCGATCGCCGGCGTCTTTCGCGGAAATCTCGATCCACGGCTCAGAGACGACCTCACGGATCCACGGCAGGTTTACGTGCTGGCCGTGGGTGGTGAACACGGTGCGGGCGTTCATGAAGGTGAGCGGGTAGGTTGCCGCCTTCTCGGTGCGGTTCGACTCGATGGGCTCGTAGTGCACGGCGACTTCCTCGCCGAATTCGATGAGCGACTCGGTGTAAATCTCGAGTTTGCCCGACGGTGTCATGAAGCGCTTGCTCGTAAACGGGATGTACGGGTCGGGGAAGTTGGCGCGAACGACCTGCTTCTCTTTCAGCTCGTCGAAGTCGATGGTGTTGAATTCGGGCGCGATGTTGCCTTCGATGGTGAACTTGCGGTGCCATTCCTCGATGTCGTATTTCCAGTCGGTTTTATCGAGGATGCCGAATTTCTCGGCAAGCATCTGGCCGATTTGGAAGTCGGTCTTCGATTCGTACATCTGGGAAATGACCTGCTTGCGAGCCTGCACATAGAAGTTCGACCACGAGGTAATGACCTCGAAAGGCTCTTCGTAGTAAGAAGAAATCGGCAAAACGAGGTCGCTCAGTTCGGCGCCGGAGTTCATGATTTGCTCGGACGTGATGACGAAGTCGAGCTGAGGCAGCGTCTCGTGGAGGAGCTTATTGCCCTCGGGGCTTTGCGTGCCCCAGCCGTAGTTGTTGAACCAGATGAGCTTGACGGGGTAGGGCTCCTGCTTCGCGACGAGGCTCATCCACTGCGTGCCGGGCTGCGGGGTCGCCTTGTGGCCCTCGTAGGGAGAGGTGCCCGTTACCGAGAACAGGATGCGCATAAGACCGCCGCCCGCCCAGTTCACGTTGGCGTACTGCTTGCCGACGTTGCCGGTAATCGCGGCCATTTGAATGGCGGCGCGGGTGGGCAAATGTCCGTTCCAGTAACGGTTCGTGCCCTGGCTGATTTGGATTTTCGAGGGCGTCTCTTCCGTGTAGATCTTCGCCAGCTTCACGATGTCGTCGGCGGGAACTTCGCAAATCGAGCTCGCGTATTCGGGCGTGTAATCCTGCACGGAATCGACGATGGACTGGAACGCGGGCGAAACCTCGACGTCGGCGCCATCGACTTTCACGGTATAGGTGCCCGTGATCGCTGCGGTTTCGGGCACTTCGCATTCCTTGGGAACGTCGCCGGAAACGGTGACGGAGGGGTAGATGGGCTTCAGGGAATCGTCGAGTGCGGCGACTTCGACGGCCTTGGTCGCCTTTTCGTCCCATACGAGGTATTTGCCGTTGCTCATGACGAGCTTCTTGGTCGACTTGTCAACCAAGAACGCGCCGTTGGTGGTGGAGCGGATGTAGTCCTTGTCGATTTTGTCGTTGTCGATGATCCACTTCATCATGCCGAGCATGAGCGCGGCGTCGGTGCCGGGGCGAATGGGAATCCACCAGTCGGCTTTGGCGGCCGTGCGCGAGCAGCGTGGGTCAACGACGATGACCTTCGCGCCTGCTTCCTGGGCGTCGAAGACGAAGTGCATTTCCTGCTTGTTGGTTTCGGCGTAGTTGCAGCCGAACATGATGATCGACTTCGAGCCGAGCATGTCTTTCCAGTCGGCAGCGTCTTGCTGAATGCCCATGGTCGGGATCCAGCCCATGTTGCAGCCAAGGTCACCCATGATGCCAAAGTTCGTCCACTGAGTACCGTCGTAGGTGTTCGCCATCATGGCCGAGAAACACTGCGGCACAATGCCGTAGTTGCCGACCATGGTGATCCAGGAGTTGGACGTGGAACCGTATTTCTCGATGTTGGTGGTCATTTTTTCGTGGATGAGGTCGATGGCCTCTTCCCAGCTGATGCGCTCCCACTCCCCGGCGCCGCGCTCGGTGCCCTCGACGCGCTTCATGGGGTACTTCACCCTGTCGGGCGAGTAGACGCGCTGCATGGCGTTGGAGATGCCACACAGGCAAATGCGGTTGTAGCTGGTGTCGGGGAAATCGGCGGGCTCAACCTTGATGATGGTGTCGTCTTTGACGAACGCGTTGATGCCGCAGCTGCCGACGCAGTTTGGTGCGCATGTGCAACGGCCGATTTTGTCGTATTCGGGCTGTGCGGTGCCAACGGCGTTTTCGGATTTCTTGGAATCGTCTTTGCCAGACGGCGAGCAAGCGGTGAGCACCTGCGGAATTGCTGCGGCAGCGGCAACTGAGCCGCTCAGCTTCAGAAACGAGCGGCGATTGATCCCCTTCGAGAGCGCGGTTCCGTCTGTTCCGCTGTGAACGAGTCGGGACATTTCTCCCCCTTCTTATTGTTTGGAGGCCAGGAAGCGTGCATGGCCGATCCCCCTGAACGGCCACCATCCGGTCTCCCCATGTGCCCATTGTCCAGGGGAAAGGGGTGGTCCAGCAAGGGCTTTGCGGTTTAATGAAAAAGCCGTAATGCCATGTCGGAGCGGTGTTTTGAGGGGTGTTCGAGGATGGATTTGCAAACGACGGCTGACTGTGTTCGCGATTCCTTTCGAGCCCAATAAACGTGCTGGGTACGTAACGGGTTCAACGCGTCGGAGCGGAAGCCTGCTAAATGCTCGTAGCGTTTAACAGATTTTTCTTTGTGGGAAGCGGCGGTTGCGCGGTTTTGTTCGCAGGATGGCAGAAAACGCCGATAGGGGGCCTCGCTGCATGGGCCCAGTATGGCATTCGGGGCCCCATTGGGGGCTTTTCTGTCGCTTTTCGCGCTTCGCCGCTCTTTTTCGAGCTTTTCCTGTGACTCCGAGGCGCCCCGAGAGGCCCCATAGTCGCGTTTTCTGACAGCCAGGGAAGAAAACGCCGCAGCGAGGCCCCCTAGTGGCATTTTCTGCCGCGGAATTGCTGATCGCCCAGGCTGATTCGACGCGATTGCTTTCGGCTGCGTCTTCCTCTCGCAAACCTGCTAAATGCTCGTAGCGTTTAGCAGGCTTTTTCTTTATGAGGAGGCGGCGGTTCTCGATTTTGCTCGGAGGGGGAAAGAAGCCGCCAACAGGCGCGAACCACCACTCCGGTGGCGCATATCGTTGCTTCGGGGCCGCGAATCGTTGCCTTGGTGAGTGCGAAATGCCACCTTTGTGTGCGTGGGCCATCGTGCTCTAAGGCGTTTTTATGCAGGTTCGTCGCAAATACCTGCGGTTTTCTTGTGCGCGTGCATGGAGTGCGCTAAACTATCGCGTCGGTATTTTCCCCGAGGCGCGTCGCGCCTCTTGATAGCAAGAAAGAGGCGATCATGTCAGGTCACTCTAAGTGGGCAACCACGAAGCACCGCAAAGCTGCCCAGGACGCCAAGCGTTCGGCCCTGTTCAGCAAGCTTTCCCGTAACATTACCGTGGCGGCGAAAGAGGGTGGCGACCCCAACCCCGACAACAACGCCTCTTTGGCGGCTGCTATTGAAAAGGCCAAGGGCTACTCGCTGCCTAAGGACAAAATCAAGACGGCTATCGATAAGGCGTTCGGCACCGGCAAAGATGCCGCCAACTACGAAACGCTCACCTACGAAGGCTACGGCCCGGCTGGCGTCGCTATTTACTGCGAGGCCCTGACCGACAACCGCAACCGCACCGCTGCCGATGTTGGAGCTGCGTTCCGTCATGCCAACGGCTCGCTGGGCACCCCCGGCTGCGTCGGCTTCCAGTTCGAGCGCAAGGGCCAGATCATGGTCGAGAAGATCATTCCTTCCACCGAGAAGAAGGTTGCCGATAAGCAGAACGCTGTTGACGAGGACGAGTTCATGCTCGCCGTTGCCGAAGCTGGCGGATCCGATTACGAAGACGCCGGTGACGAGTGGATCGTCTACACCGCTCCGAACGACCTCATGGCTGTCAAGGCCGCTCTTGAGGCTCAGGACGTCGAAGTGAAGGGCGCTGAGCTCACGATGATCCCGACCACCCCGACCGAGGTTGACCCGAAGGACGCCGCGAAGGTTATGCGTCTGGTCGACAAGCTCGAGGAGCTCGAAGACCTCCAGAACGTGTACCACTCCATGGACATGACCGACGAAGTCA
>NZ_CDRRGL010000104.1:0-6489 GCF_977041755.1 Slackia sp. | reverse complement strand
GGGATTCACGTTGAAAAGGTACGGCACCAAAATAACCACGATCATGAACACGGGCAACGCGTACTGCTGAATACGGTAATACGAATGCAGCTGCTTATCGTTAAGGAACAGCGCGATGATGCTCGAGCCATCGAGCGGCGGAATCGGAATGAGGTTGAAGAACATCAAATACAGGTTGATGAGCGTGAACATGGGCAAAAACATGAGATAGAAGTACTCAAACACCTCATTTGAACCCACGAGGCCCGGCGCATACGGGTAAAGAATCCAGGCGATAAACGCCGAGGCAAGCGCCATAAGCAAATTCGCCGCAGGACCGGCCAAGCCGACAATAGCCTCGCCTTTACGCAGGTTCTTGAAATACATGGGATTGTAGGGTACGGGCTTCGCGTAGCCGAACACCGGACCGCCCATGGCCATGAGCAGCAGCGGCATGAGCACCGTGCCGAACGGGTCGATGTGTTTGAGCGGGTTCAGGCTCAAACGGCCCTGGCTTTTCGCAGTTGGGTCGCCGAGTTTGTGCGCGGCAAAGCCATGCGCGACTTCATGCAACACAATGGCGGGCACGAAGCACAGAACGCTAATGATGATGTAGATGATGTATGACTGGCTAAACATAGTAATTTAGTAGTGTATATCAAAACTCCCGCTTTAGCCAGACTGCCACGCTATTGTAAATAAGGGTAACCGTTTTGCCGCAAAGCCTCGAACGCAGCAATGGCCACAGCGTTGCTCAAATTCAAACTGCGCATGCCATCGCGCATGGGAATGCGCACGCAGGCCGACGCGAAACGCTCCATCCAACGCTCGTCGAGTCCACGGCTCTCACGACCGAACACCAAATAGCATTCATCGGAATACGTCACTTCGCCAAACATCGTATTCACATGACCCGTGAAAAGATGCAGCTCGTCGGCGGCGTGTGCCTCGAAGAATTCCTCGGCGCAAGCCCAACGCACGATCTCGACGTCGTTCCAGTAATCGCAGCCCGCACGGCGCAGGTTACGCTCGGTAATGCGAAAGCCAGCCGGCTCCACTACATGCAGCCGCGCGCCGATGCATGCGCACGTGCGCGCGATATTGCCCGTGTTTTGAGGAATTTCGGGTTCAACGAGGACGATATTCAGCATAGTTACGCCTGCTCCTGCTGCTTGCGCATTTCTTCCTCGAGCTCTTCGTTGAGCAAGAACCACTCCTCTTCCGCGGCGGCGATACGCGCCTTGAGTTTGCCGTGCTCGGCGATGGCGTCGGAGCTTTCGGCTTCGTTGATATAGAAATCGGGGTCGGCCATAAGCTCAAGCAGCTCTTTCATGCGTGCGTTGTCGCGCTCGAGCTGGCGGTCGAGCTCGGCGATGCGCTTGCGATGGTTCTTGAGCGCCGCATATGCGCGATTGCGGGCTTCGGCCTCGCGACGCTTCTGTTCTTTCGTTTTCGGGGCGCTCGCACGCGGAGCCGTAAGCGGCTCAGCAGGCTTTGCGGTCGCGCCCTTTCGGCGATTGTTCACCGAAACGGTGGTTTTCGCTTTTTTCGATTTCGCCTTGGAGCGCGACGCGGAATCGTGCACCTCGCCTTCGGGCTGATTCAAGAAATCGTCGAGCGAGCTCGCCGAAAGGTCGCTTCCGCCTTCGAGCTGGCCCGATTTGAGCAGGTAATAGTCATAATCGCCGTCATACACGGTCACCTTACCCGGCACGACCTCAATAATGCGGTTCGCGACGTTGCGAATGAGGTGGCGATCGTGCGTAATGAGCAGCACGGTGCCCTCGAAACGGTTGAGCGCCTGCTCGAGAATGTCGGCGCTCGCGATATCGAGATGGTTCGTGGGCTCGTCGAGACACAGAAGCGGAGCGGGCGCCACGAGCATTTTCGCAAGTGCCAAACGACACTTCTCGCCACCGGAAAGCACGCTTACGCGCTTGTCGACGGCGTCATCGGTAAACAAGAACGCACCGAGAAGACTCCGAACCTGGCTCATAGTCCAACCAGGAGCAGCACGATCAAGCTCCTCGAATACGGTGTTGCCCGGGTAGAGCTCTTCGAGCTGGTGTTGGGCAAAGTAGGTCTTCGACACGTGCACGCCATATTCGATAGTGCCCGCATCGGGCGCGAGCACGCCCGCGATCATTTTCAGAAGCGTCGATTTGCCGGCGCCGTTCGGGCCGACGAGCGCAACCTTCTCGCCGCGATACAGCGACAAATCGAGGCCATCGTAGACATGTTTCTCGCCGAAGTGCTTGACCACACCGCTGCAGCGCACCACCATATCGCCCGTGCGCGGCGGCTGCACGAAGTTGAAATGCACAGTCTTCTTTTCCTGCGGTACCACGATGCGCTCGATTTTCTCGAGCTTCTTCACGCGATCTTGCACCTGTTTGGCCTTCGTGGGCTTGTAGCGGAACTTCTCGATGAACGCTTCCATATGCGCGATTTCTTCAGCCTGGCGTTCGGCCTGCTGGCGAAGGCGTTCGATACGCTCATCGCGCTGCTTCAGGTATGCGGAATAGTTGCCCTTGTACAGCTCAAGACGGCCGGCATCAATCTCGGCGACGCGATCGACCATGTTGTCCATAAAGGCACGGTCGTGGCTTACCACGACAACCGCGCCGTCGTAGCCGCGCAAAAAGCCCTCAAGCCACTTCACGCTTTCGAGATCGAGGTGGTTGGTGGGCTCGTCGAGCAGGAGCAAGTCGGGTTTGCGAATAAGCAGCTTGGCGAGCGCGATGCGCATTTGCCAGCCTCCCGAGAAATCGCCGGTATGGCGGGACATGTCGTCTTCCTTGAAGCCCAAGCCGAACAACACGCTGCGCACCTGCGATTCAAGGCGGTACCCGCCGAGCGCCTCATAGCGCTCGCGCGCACGGCCGCACGCGGCAAGCTTCTCGGGAGTGGAATTTTCGTTCAAGCTTGCCTCGAGCTCATGGAGGCGCTGCTCAGCCTCGAGAATTTCTTGCTGGCTCGAAATAACCTCATCGAAAATGGAGCGGTCTTCCATCTCGATGGCTTCCTGCTCCAAATAGCCCACAACGGCACCCTTGGCGAACACCACATTGCCCGAATCGGCGTCTTCATGCCCAGTAATGACCTTCAACATGGTAGTTTTGCCCGCGCCATTCGGGCCTACCAGCGCCAATCGATCATGGGCCTCAAGGCGAAAGCACGCGTCGGAGAACAGCGTTCTGCCGCCAAAGCTTTTCGTGAGATGCTCTACCTGCATAATCATGTGCGTTGCCTCTTCCTCTATCGCGCCTTGCGTCTTGGCGCAAGCAAGCCGCCCCGAAAGGCGGCCTGCGATAATTGCATTACATAGTGGCGCTTACCAGTGCACGATAACCGGGTCGCCGTTTTGAATGATGCCGTAAATCTCGGCCGCCTTATCGGTGGGCAGGTTCACGCAGCCATGGCTGCCGTACGTCTTGTAAGCATCGGGATTGCTGAATACCGAAGAAGGCTGCCAGCTGGCATCGTGAAGGCCGACCAGATTGCCTACAAACGGCATCCAGTATTGCACCTCGGATTCCCATTCGTACTTGCCGTCCTCTTTCTTCGGACCGCGCAGCATCGAGGGACTCTGGTGGGTTTTGAGGTAATAGGTGCCCGTAGGGGTCGCATCCTCGCCGCCAGGTTTGCCCGAAACAATGCCCGACTCCCAAAGCAGGTTACCCGTCGCGTCGTAATATCGCGCGTACTGCTCAGTAAGGTCAACATCACAATAGGCGCCCCAATCCATGCCTGGCGCCGTAAACCCGTTGCCCGTTTGCGAACACGGTACAGAGATTTCGCCTTGGCTTGCATTGGTAACGGCGTCTTCAATGGTCGACACGAGCGACGAAGTATCGACGGCCCAACCGTAATCGCCGCCGCTCACGCTCACCTGCTTGCCATCGCCACGCGTGTAGGTACGCGTGGAGCCCACCGTATTCAGCGAGGCAACAAGGGCGCTCGCCCACTCGCTCATAACGGCCTCGTTGAAGGTAGGAGCGTAATTGTCGTCGAAGGTCACCCATTGGGAAATCACGTCACCATTAATCTGCGTGATGTCTTCCGTCGTATTGGCAAGCTGGGCCACGAGCGTTACGTCGCATGCGACAAGCTTGTTCGCGGCTTCGGTTCCCTGAATCAGACGAGAATCGGTTGAGAGCACCTGGGGTTTGATAACCACATCATCGTCGAGCTTGAGCGTATCTTGCATGCTGAGCATGGCGGTAATCGCCTGCTGCACGACTTCTTCCGCATCGAGCTGAGTGCCGTTGACCTCGGGCTTGATCTTGTAGCTGTGCGATTCAGCATCGAAGACGATTGCGGCATCTTCGGAAGCGGTTTGACCCGCGTTGAATTCTTCGATTTCCTCGGTAAGCAAATTGCGGAGCGCCGTCGAATCGGCCGAGGCGGTTAGATTCTCGGTGGCATCATGCGCACCCCACATGTTCACGAACCACAGCGCGGGATTCATGCCGCCCTTCGCAGCGGCAATCACCTTGTCGGAATCGAGCTGAATGCCACCCTGCTTTGCGGTGATGTTCGTGGAAAAGCCCTCGCCCGAAATCGAAAGCGCATAGGATTTCTCGGCCGATTCGAGTTCGTCGACAGCTTGATCGAACGGCTTCATGGACAAATCGAAATTGCCCAACGTGGTATTCGGGTAGAAGCGGCCCATGAATATAACGGCGCCCGCGACATATACGACAAGCAGAAGCGCCACAACGACCAGCGCAGCAATCGCAACAGGGTTGCGCCTGCGCCCTTCAGCGAACTTCCGGGAACCAGCAGTTCCACCCGGAACCTTGCCGCCCGGATAAGCCGCATTGGGAGCCGCGCTAAAACGATGGGGGCCGCGGCCGTTCATCTGAACCGGATTAACGCTGCCGCCCGTTGAGCCCAAATCGAAATCGGACGGCATAGAAGGCTTCGTCGCATGTGCGACGGTTTCTGCCTTATCAAGCTGAGGGAATGCTTCCGAGCGATGCGGTTTTTGTTGCTTATTTTGAGATGCGTGCTTGCCTTCCACGGCAGTCACCCTTCTTTGAATCGAACACAGCACGACTGTTATGAAGTCGTGAATCTAAAGTATAGCAGCGAAAATGCTCCGAGCGATTCTTTGGGGGAGGCCTCGTCGAATACGCCATATGTTGCACACGATAGACTAGGCGAAAATGTTGCAGAACTGAGCAAGATACAAAAAGAGCTCGCATGTGCGAGCCCGAAGTTCTGGATGGCTCCCCGGGTAGGATTCGAACCTACAACCTATCGGTTAACAGCCGAGTGCTCTGCCGTTGAGCTACCGAGGAATATGTGAAATCAAAAGCCGCCCTAAGGCGGCTCTAAATTTTGAATGGCTCCCCGGGTAGGATTCGAACCTACAACCTATCGGTTAACAGCCGAGTGCTCTGCCGTTGAGCTACCGAGGAATGAAATGGTGGGCGTTATAAGATTTGAACTTATGACCTCTTCCGTGTGAAGGAAGCGCTCTCCCCCTGAGCCAAACGCCCATTTCTTTCGTGCGCCGCAGCGCGAGAATGTATATTACGCACTTTCCCCTTTCGGCGCAAGCGTTATTTTCAACTTTTTTCGAAGATGCATGGCAAATACGCCTTCTTTTCCCTATGACCTGGAAAAACGGGAGAGAGATATTTTGTACCAGAAAAACGTGCGACAATGCACATGATGCATTCGTTACCGAAACCAAGGGGGAATCATGGCCGATCCTCGCAAAGACGCCTTTGCCACCACGTCGAAAACGATTATCAAGAATCTTGAGCGAGCTGGAATGGATGGCTACTTCTGTGAAACGTCCGCCGACGCGCGCGAACTAGTAAAGTCCCTTGTGCCTGAGGGCTCGAGCATCGCGTGGGGCGGCACCGAGACCTTCAAGGAAACCGGCGTGAAGGAAATGCTCGAAGCGGGCGCCTACACCATGCTCGACCGCGCGAAAGCGACCACGCCCGAAGAGCAGCGAGCCGTCTATCTGCAGCACTTCGATTCCGATTTCTTCTTCATGAGCGCCAATGCGCTTACGCTCAAAGGCGAGCTCGTGAACATCGACGGCAACTCCAACCGCGTGGCATGCCTCTCGTTTGGCCCGAAGCACGTTATTGTGCTCGTGGGCATGAATAAGATCGTCAAAGACACCGAAGAGGGCCTCAAACGCGTACGCACCATGGCGTGCCCGCCGAATGCCGCCCGCCTGCACACAGGCACGCCCTGCGAAACGGTGGGAATATGCGGCATGTGCCACGAGCCGGGCTGCATGTGCTGCAACACCGTCATCACACGCCATAGCCGCCACGCCGGCCGCATTAAAGTCATTCTCATCGCAGAAGACTTGGGCTTCTAAACAAAAAGCCGGGGGCATACGCTCCCGGCAATTACTTATTTGCCCATGATTTGCCCATAGGCCGATTTTTGGGCCTGAAAAAGAAAAAGTCGGAAGTCAAAAATGACTTCCGACCAGGTGTTTTGTGGTGGGCCCGCCCGGATTCGAACCGAGAACCA
>NZ_CDRRGL010000103.1:0-6522 GCF_977041755.1 Slackia sp. | reverse complement strand
GGATTTCTGCGTTTATCAGGCGAAATGCAAAGATTACCCTACGGGGGTAATAGGCGCGCGCGGGAATTTCGGCCATTGTGGGTAGCGTTGAAGCCGCGAAGCGCGGCAAGGCCGAGAACGAAGAAGGGGGACCAATGACCGAGGAGAACGAAGGCCAGCGCACCGTCGCGCCGGCTGACGCGGATCATGCGCCCAAAGGGAAGAACAAAAAGAAGCCGGCCATTGTGGCAGGCACCGTCGCCGTTGTTTTGGTGCTCGCCGGCGCTGGTTTTTGGGTATGGCATGAGCAGCCGAGTTTCTGCAACGCTATTTGCCACAGCCCGATGGACAATTATGTCGAGAGCTATACGTCGGGCGACGCAGGCATGCTTGTGACGCAGCATGCTGAGGCGGGCAAGAACTGTCTCGACTGCCACAATCCGGTTATCACCGAGCAGCTTACCGAGGTATGCACATGGGTGGCCGACGATTATCCCATGACCGATGACGGCATGCTGAACACCGGCAAGGAAATCGCTACCGAAGAGTTCTGCACTAACGACGGCTGCCACAACATGAGCGATGTCGTGAACGCTACGTGGGGTTTCGAAGGCAACGACGCCAAATTCAACCCGCATTCCAGCCACCAGGACAACCAGCTCGAATGCGGCGATTGCCATAAATCGCATGAGACGAGCACCCTGTACTGCGCTAAATGCCACGACTTGAACCTGCCCGAGGGCTGGGAGGCCACCAATGAGTAATGTATCTCGCCGTAATTTCTTCAAGGGCGCTGGCGCTGCCGCCCTGGTTGCTGCCACCGCTGGTTCCCTTTCGGGTTGCGGGAACGGCTACGAAAGTAACGAGTCCATCAAGAACGACACCACCCAGCGTCCGTCCGGTCCGAGCTGGCTTGGCGAGGCTCCCCAGATTGATGAGGCGGAAATCACTGAAACGCTCGATTACGAAGTCGTTGTCGTGGGCTTGCGCACTGGCGGCCTGCCCGCCCTTATGTCCGCTGCCGAAAATGGCGCGCGCGTGCTCGGCATTGAGCAAATGAGCAAAATCGCCGAGCCTCGCGAAGACCTTGGCGCCGTCAATTCGCGTTACCAGCTCGAATCGTTCAGCGAATTCCCTCAGTTCGAGATTGATAAGATGGAAATCATGGAAGACATCGTGCGCTATGCGAATGGCTTCGTGAATTATGATCTTATTAAGCTGTGGGTCGATGAATCGGGCGGCATGATTAACTGGCTGTCCGACATCATCGAACGTGACGGCAAATTCAAGATGTGGTTCGAGGGCTCCGTTGGCACTGAAGGCCAGGGCGCTCGCGATAAGGCATGGGCTACGGGCCATAGCCCCCAAAAGCTCGTTGACGATAAAGAGATTACGTTCGGCAGCACCATGCGCGATTACGCTATCGAAAATGGCGCCGAGATTCGTTATGATACCATGCTCGTGAAATGCGAGCAGGATGAATCGGGCCGCGTGACCGGCGTTATTTGCCGCGATGGCAACGACCTGCACTATATTCGCGTGAATGCCTCCAAGGGCGTAATTCTGGCAACGGGCGGTTATGTGGCGAACACCGAAATGGTTGAGGCTCGCCAGGTATGGAACAATCGCCTCAAGATCAATATTCCCGTTGGTGGCAGCTGCACGGGAGACGGCATTAAGGCCGCTATGTGGTGCGGTGCGACCATCGACCCCTTGGGCTGCGCCGTCACGTTCAATCGCGCATGCTGCAAGCCCGATGAGGTTGCTGGCAGCGACCTGGTTGGCAAGTGGTTCTGGTTCGGCGAGCAGCCGTTCCTCAAGGTGAACCTGCAGGGTAAGCGCTTCTGCAACGAGAGCGGTCCGTACGATTACATGCTGCACTCGGCTTTCATGCAGCCGTACCACACGTACGTCGACATTTGGGATTCCGATTACGTTGCGCAAGTCAAGCAGATTAACGAAGTTGGTTGCTGCCGTTTGTACCCCTTCGATAACGGCGCTCCGTCGAACATGGATATTTCTGCCATGCAGAGCAAGTTCGACCAACTCGAGGAGGCCGGCTATATCCAGAAGGCCGACACCATGGAGGAGCTTGCAGCCAAGCTGAATCTTCCCGTCGAGGCGACCGTTGCCACCTGGGAGCGCTACAACAAATTCGCCGAACAGGGCAAAGACGAGGACTACAACAAAGAGCCGTATCGCCTCACGTCGCTTACGCATCCGCCGTATTACGGCGTGCGCACGGGCGCGTGGTTCCTGGCTACGATTGATGGCTGCCCCATCAACACCGATATGCACCCGGTAAACGAAGCGGGCGAGCAAATCGACGGTCTGTACCTGGTTGGCAACGACTCGGGCGGCTTCTTCAGCGTGAGCTATCCGAATCTTATGACTGGTCTTGCCGCGGGCCGCACCATGACGTTTGGCCGTCGTGCTGGCATGCTTGCCGCAACGGGCCAGGCGTAAGCTCCCGGGCTCCGCGCTTCGTTCGATTGGCGCGGGGCCCTGCAAGCCATCCTTCTTAAAAATTTCTTGAGCCCTCGCGTTTCCCCTTATGCGCGAGCGTGCACTTCCCCTCTGGCGCCATGGGGCGCCCGCCCGATGCCCTCCCTGTCTGGGGCATCGGGCTTTTGCTACAATGGCACGGTTCATCAGGGAAACCATCTGGAGGGCAGCCATGGGCGAGCGTATTCACGATGCAGCGTTTTGGCGCGCAACGGCGGCGCTCTGCCTTGTGCTTGCGACTTCCAGCTTCATGAATATTTCGGCGTTTCCTTTGTTCGACCATGTGTTCACATATGCGCGAGATATATCGGTTCTCGCGAACGCGGCGTGCTTGGTTGCCGTTGCCCTGGTGGCTTCTTTCCGCTCTTCTTTGCTCAATTCCCATATCGTCAATATTGCAGCGCTTGCATTTTTGGTTTTTGGATCAACGGGCATCGCGGTGTCGTTCGCAATGCAATCGTCTTGGCTGCTTGTGTTCTCTTCGTGCTTGGTTGCCGCCGCGCGTGGATGGGTGAGTGTCGTTGCGGGGGTGTCGCTTCTGCGTTTTCCCATTTCCGATATCGCCCAAAGCGTCACGCTGGCTTTTCTGGGCAATTGCGCGTTTAGCTATGCTGCCCGGCTCTTGCCTTCAAGCGTTGGTTTGCTGGCGTTTTTCGTGGCTCCTCTGGCGGCTTTATTGCTTGCGCGTGGCGTCGCAAATCCCGTGCTTGCTGAAGTTGCGGCTTCCGATTCGCCGGCCGACATCGCCATCACGCAGCCCTCGTCGTTTCTGGCATTGGGTTCCCAATTGTTTGTGTGCTTGTTCTTCTTTCGCGTGGCGTTTGGCTTCTCGCTTCGTTTTGGGGAAGTGGATGGCGCGCCTTTGGCAGATTTCTTCTCTATCGTGCCGATTGGCTTTTTGGCTTTATATACCGTCGCCTCGTCAGGCAAGCTTGTGAAGGGCGACCTGCTTGCGCAGGTGTCGGTGCTCTTCGTGCTTGCCGGTTTTTTCGCAACCACGATTTCGGCTCCGTGGGCTTATGCGGCGAGTGCGTCGCTTCTCTCGTGTGGCAACGCGCTGTTTGACGTGGTTGGCTGGGTGGTGCTCGCCGCGGTTGGCGCGCGTAACACGCGTGCGTCGGTTGCGACCATCGCATGGGGACGTGGCGTGTCGGCGCTTGGCAGCATCGTCGGTGCGGCAATTGGCGTATGGGCGAGCGCGACGTCGTTGACGCACCCCATCGCCGTGCAGCTGGCGACGGGCGCACTCGTTGTCGGGTTCGCGGCATATGCGCTTATTGGCCTGAAGAATTTCAGTTTCATCGATACCATCAACGGCGTGACCGAAGTCGTTGACGCGCAGCCGACCAATATCGAAGAGGCATCGCACGCGACGCTCGAACAAGCATGCTCGGCCATTGCCGATCGGGCCTCACTTACCCCTCGCGAGAGGGAGGTGTTCGAGATGCTCGCTCGTGGTCGCGACAGCTTTTATATTCAAGAGCAGCTCATGGTTTCACGCAACACGGTGAAGGCGCACGTTAAGCATATCTACGCGAAGTTCGATATCCACACTCATCAGGACTTGCTCGATATCGTTGAATCCGAAATGGCATCGTGAGGCCGTGCGGCATGCTTGCGTTTTAGTGAGGGCTTGTCGCTCGCGCTCGAATTGCGGCGCGGTCGAGTTCGGCGTATTCAAGCGTTGCGTCCTCGATGCCCTCACCGTAAGGTTGCGCATCTGGCGTCGCCCCGCGCAAAGACCGACGTATGCGAGGTTGTCGCGCGCCGGGCGCCCGTTCGCGGAATCTTTTGTTCCGCATCTTGCTCATTGGTCGCTTTAGCGTACAATAGTGCTCATGATGAATGCCCTCGACATACAATCTCTCAAAGCCGCGCGCACCGCGTTGGCTGGTCGATGGCTCTAGCTTCAAGTTTGCTCAGCGAGCTTGAGGCGCCTTTTTCGTGCACCTGAATGACGAAACGGCGTAAAGCCCTGATTTTTCGCAGGCTTGAAGCGTCTCCAATTTCCGCACAATATTTCAGACACGCGCGAAAGGCAGTGCCATGCAGCTCACCGATGAACAGTTCAACCTTATTAAAAAGCAATTCAAAACCCTGAAAGATCGCTCTCCCTTCTATGCGAAGAAGTTCGAGGGCATCGATTTGTCCGACGTGCAAACCCAGGCCGACTTCGAGAAACTGCCCTTTTCGGAAAAGGCCGACTTGCGCGAAGCGTACCCATTGGGAATCCAGGCTGTGCCCGACGAGGAAGTTGTGCGCATCCACAGCTCTTCGGGAACGACGGGCACGCCGGTCATTATTCCGTACACCGCGCAAGATGTTGCCGATTGGGCCGAAATGTTCGCGCGTTGCTATCGCACGGCAGGCATTAACAATAAAGATCGCATACAAATTACCCCTGGCTATGGTTTGTGGACTGCGGGCATCGGATTCCAGCTTGGCTGCGAGCGTTTGGGCGCTATGGCTATTCCCATGGGTCCCGGCAATACCGAGAAACAGCTGCAAATGATGCAAGACCTGCACAGCACGGTTATCACGGGAACGAGCAGCTATGCGCTTTTGCTTGCTGAAGAAATCTCCAAGCGCGGCTTGCGCGATAAGCTCGATTTGCGCAAGGGCGTTATTGGATCGGAGCGTTGGGGCGAAAAGATGCGCCGCCGCATCGAGAACGAGCTCGGCGTTGAGATTTTCGATATCTATGGCCTGACCGAGATTTATGGCCCAGGCATTGGCATTTCGTGCAGCGAGCACCATGGCATGCATATCTGGAGCGATTACGTATATTGCGAAATCGTCGATCCGAAGACTGGCAAGCCCGTGCCCGACGGCGAAATGGGCGAGCTCGTGCTCACAACGCTGCGCAAGCAGGGCGCGCCGCTTATTCGCTATCGCACGCACGACCTTACGCGCATCATTCCCGGCGATTGTGCTTGCGGCTTGAAGCATCCCCGCATCGATACCCTTACTGGTCGTACCGACGACATGGTGAAGGTGAAGGGCTGCAACATGTTCCCCGCGCAAATTGAGGAAGTCATTGCGTTTACGGATGGCGCGAGCTCTGAGTATCAGGTCATGATTGAAGCGATTGATGGTCGCGACGTGCTCACGGTGCTGTTTGAGACTCCGCTTGAAGGCGACGATAAAGCCAAGTGTGAGCAGGAGCTTGCGCTGCTCTTCAAGGCGAAGATCGGCTGCACACCTGAAGCGAAGGGCGTTCCCATGGGCGAGTTGCCGCGTTCTATGAAGAAGACCAAGCGCATTTTCGACAGCCGCTACTAAGCATACCTATATATAGATATAGAGAGAATCGACCAGGGACGGTCGCCGAGGGGCGGCCCGCGCGGAAGGCGGGCGAGCTCCGGGGGCGGCCGTCTTTCTTTTTTCGGGGTGCCCCCGAAGGCGGAAACCGTGCGGTCCCGAGCACCGGTCGCCCCAGAGGGCCGAGGCGCGCAAGCGCCGAGCCTCCGGGGCTGTCATGTCTATGGGCCGAGGCGAAACGCCTGGCCGAAGGCTCCCTCACGCCTGGGCTCCCCTCCTTCTGCCTCCGCTTTACCGCGCCGGAGTTGTCGGCATCCTGTGTGCGGGAGGGTTTCCCGCCCGCGCCGCGGCGGGGGAGCGTATAATACCGAACTCGTCGCCGCGAAGGGCCTAAGCCCCAGCGGCGTGGCGCCCCGCGACCCGCGGGACGGCCGGCAAAAACTTTCTGAAAAAAGTTCTTGACACGGCCGAGCGCGCAAGGTAGTATTCAATCTTGCGCCAAGCGGGAACGCGAAGCGCACGGCGGGCGATAAGCCCCGCCGGGAACCTTGAGAACCGGATACTGTGGATGGAATTTTACGAAGCCAGACAGGGCTTCGGGGGAGATTCCCCCGAAGCAATCATATGGACCCTGATTCAATTTTTTAATTAACTAGGATTTGAGGGCATCCGCCCTCAACTTTCCACGGAGAGTTTGATCCTGGCTCAGGATGAACGCTGGCGGCGCGCCTAACACATGCAAGTCGAACGAGTAAGACGCCTTCGGGCGTGGATAGA
>NZ_CDRRGL010000102.1:0-6858 GCF_977041755.1 Slackia sp. | reverse complement strand
TGCGGGGTCAAGCGTTTCGAGCAGCTCGACCATCTGCGACAAGTCAGCCTCGGCGATGGCGATGCCTTCCGCATTCGCCACCACGCGAGCCTCGCGCATAGCCGCCACCAAGCTGCGACGCTGCTCGCTTCCGCGCTCGGTCGCGCTGCCGTAAGTGCCGCCATACACCATACACGTTTGGTTGACGCCCACATTCATCATGAGTTTCGTCCACATGCGACGCTCAATGTCGGGCTCCACCACATGGGCGATGCCCGCGCGGGAATATAACTCGGCAATATCAGCCACCACGGCGGGGTCGGTATCGAGCGCCGCGCCGAAGCGGATCTCGCCTGGCCTGCCATATGTGAGTTCGTTGTTCAAGAACACGGCGTCCATGCCCTGGCAAATGCCGAGCACCGTGCGCTGCCAGCCGAAACGCTCAGCGATTTTCTGCTCGCTCGTAATGCCGTTGCACAGCGACGCGATGCACGTTTCGGGGCCCACAACGGCTTCCATAGTGTCGAGCGCTTGGTTGAGGCCGGTGGTTTTAATCGTAAGAATCACTAAGTCAGCGGGAGTCGCTTCGCTCGCGCGCACGCTGCGCAAACTGCACGGCTCGCCATTGATTCTCAGCTGATCGGCCGCGTGACGCTCATAGCGCACGTCGTCCATCACGTATTCCACGGCATCGGGGCCCAACGCGCGGGCAATCATGTCGCCATACAGCAGCCCCACACCGCCTTTCCCGATGAATGCAACTTTGTTGATGCGCATGATGAATCTGATTCCCTTTGCTCTCGTTGATTCGCTAACGCAAAGTATATGCGGCATCGCGCAAACAACGCCAATTTCACGGCATCTAGGCGGCCTCATCGCAAGGGATTTCTATTCCACGTCAACCCACTTCACTCGATAATCCTCGTCAATGGTTTTGCCGACGTTTTTGACGTATGCTTCAAGCAGCGTTTTTGCGCTATCGCGGGCGGCGGCAATCATAGAATCGTCGCTGCGCGCACGCTCGAGGGTCTCTTGCTGAGCTTTCGTAAGGGCCTTTTTTCGATCTTCATCGGTCACTTCGGTCAAAAAACCGTTGTCGTCAACGGGGTCGGACATGGATTCAGCCGGAATTTTCGGGTCCTTCAAAACCTGCCCTTTTGGAATAGATATCTTCACCACGCCATTCCTGTCGGGCGCACTAATCTCAACTTTACTCGCATCGATTCCGAAGCTCACCACAGCGTTGTATTCGAACCACTCTTGCTTCCGGCCGTGGTCGGTGAGAATCCAATCGCGATCGCGCTCGATTCGAACGACATTGTGGTATGTGCATTCAAACGTCGCGAGCTTCGCGACTTCCTGGGCATTGCTGAAATCGGCCGTTTTCGCCTGCTCGGGTTGACAACCAGAAAGTCCGAATAGCAGACACCCCAGAAAAACGGCAACAACGGCAACGCGAATTCTATTCATCGGAGCTCGCCTCCTGTTCGGAAGTTTCCTGCTGTGCGCCATCGTCCGCATCGGACGGCTCCACCACATCTTCAGGCGGATTTCCCTCCCAATCGATCGCGTACCCCTTTGCGTCCAGAATTGGCATAAGCAGCACCTCCATCATGCGCTTCATATTCTGTTCGGCCGTATAACGAATGCCTTGCGCCTGGTCGATTTCAGCAAGCACATCGGCCTCGCATATGGCCATTACGTCTTTGGGGTTCGCGTCGGGCTGCTTGGGCATGTAGTCGAACGACGCAGTGTCAATTGTCGGCTCGTCGAGCTGCAATTCGGGCAAAACCGGGGTCACCGTTCTGGCGTCGTCATCGACATTAAACGTGACCTTGCTCAAATCGTAACCAGCGTCTACGGTCGATTCGTAATATACGCGGTAGTCGACGTCACCTTTGTCATTGTGCTTTTCGGCAATACCGGTATAGCGATACGTCGCCGTTTCGAGCTTGCTCACATTAACGATGCCCACAAGGTCGCTCGACGTGAGGTATTCCGTTTTATTGGACTTCTTGGCCGTCGACACGCCAACGACCACAGCAATTACCACGACGACTGCAGCAACGGCCGCCAAAAGGCCAAGCTTCACCTTGCGGGGCAAAAGCGGGGCACGCTTGGCTCGACGCTCAGCTTTCGCCGTTCTCTCACGCTGCTTTTCGAGACGACGCTGCGCATCAACGAGCTCCCTCTCGGCCCGATATTTAGCGATGTCGGCTTCCCTCTCGCACCGAGCATCACGCTCCTCGGGAGTTTCGTCCAAGGAGTCCCCATTCTGACAAGACTCTTGCTTCCCCATCTTCTCCAACCTTATCTAGCCTGGACAACCTAGGTTCTAAATCAATTCGCTGTTATCCTCGATTTCGATGCTCCTAGCTTCAATGGCCTCTTCTTCAGTAGGAACCGAGTCGTCGAAATCTTCGCCGTTGATAAACATATTGATGGCGTTCTTGGCAATCACGCTCGTCGTAACCACATCAAGACCACCGCCGATAACGCCTCCCGCGATTGGCACCATTTTCCCTAAATTGATAATTCCCTTCTCGCCCATTTTCGTAATGAAGCGGAAGCCCATCTTTTGATTGATTTTCACAAGAACGGAACCTGGTATCTTTTTTATAGCCGCCATCAGCGTCTTTTCGCCTACCTTGATACCCGCTTGCTTCGCAATGTCGGCAACCGTCGTACCGGTTAGGCACATGTAGACCATTGTTTGAACCTGATCGGACTTTATGTCGTACCCACCAAGCTTCGCAATGCAAGCAATCATGCGCATCTGCACGTACATGACGCTTCCCACATTTGCCGGAATTGCCACGGGAATCGTAATGATCCCGCCCAAACCCGAAAGGAAGCCAGACGTTCCGCACTTCATTACCTGCACCTTGGCAAGGGCCTTCGCAGCCTGCTCGGGTGTTGCCGTTTTCGAAACGTAGTCCGAAACCATCTCATCAACGGAACGGCTTATGTTGGGAATGCCATCGAGGGCTTGATGATAAATCGTATCAAGAGCCCTTCCCGCCGATTCCTCATCAATCGAATCGGATGCTCCCTTTATTGCATTCGATACATTATCGGCAATGCCGCTTGCCCCCTTAACGATTGCATTCGCGCCGCCGCCAACCGCTTTCGCAGCCTGCTCGGCACCATCGCCCACGGCATGGGCCACGTTATTCCCCTGCTCCGCCAAAAATGCCCCAGCATCGTTTGCCGCTTTCGCCGCTTGCTCGGCGCCTTCGCTTACCGCATGGGCCACGTTGTTGCCTTGGTCTTGCAAAAAGGCGCCCGCGCCGGCCGCAGCCTTCCCGATTTCCCCGAACGGATTGAATCCCATAGCCCTTACCTCCTTGTAGCCAAAAATGGACAGCGGCGCTGTTTCGTGCGCGTCATCTGCCCATTCGTTTTTTGACTTGCTATAGCATATCGCCTATTCAATTTTACCCCATACCATGGCCGCATGGATTCAAGCGAACGCAAAAGATTGCTCGGCGCCGCAATTAGGCGTGAACGGGAGAGGCAGGGCCTCTCCCAGCGCAAGCTTGCCTTGATGGCCGGCTCAAACCAAACGCACATATGGCACATCGAGGACGGCTCCGTAAGCATTGGGCTCGACCTTTTATGCCGCATTGCCGACAGCCTCGGCGTAAAGGTGGCCGACCTCATCGATTTCTAGGGTCGATTTCGCCTCCCACACGCGCCAGCATCGCCACGTTGCTTCGCCGAACAGTTGCAAAATGCAACGCCACAAGCTCAGCAAGTCCGCCGAAAGTCACATCAGGTCGCGCGCGGACGCCAAGCCGCCAGACCAAACGCCCGCACCCACCGGCTGCGTCTAATCGAGCACTTTCGACAAATCGTAATTCTCATCGTAAAGCTCACCATACACATCGGAATGCATCGTGTACAAATCGCTTTGCGCGTCGGACATCGCCTGATAGAAGTCACTTTGCGCATCGGACATCGTACGATACAAATCGCTTTGCTCGTCAGACGCCTCTGAGTAGGGCTTCACGTCATAAGCATCCTTCATCACGTCGCTATAAAACGTGCGATACACATCTTTGTGCGCATCGGTGTACACGCTGCGATACATTTCCTTATACGCATCGTCGTACACCGCACGATAGAACGCCTTCATTGCATCGTCAATGTCGTCCGAGCTCATGCTCGGAGCCTGCTGCGCAAGCAGCGTGTAATACTTTTTCGCATTGTCGCTCGTGCGAGTAAACAACGCACTCGATTTTTCCTGCGTGTTCGTGAACCAGTTCGCAAGCAGGTCTTTGTTCGCCGAATAATCAGCATACGAGCCGCCCGCCTTCGACTTCACGTCTTCGAGCTGCGCGGCAATATCCGCTTCCGTCGATTCGAAGTCCGCTTCAATGCCGGCGATTATTCCGTCGAGTGTGTTGGCGTCCTGCTGCGCGGCGCCTTTCGCCGCGCCCGTGGCGTCACCCGAAGCGCTCGCGCCCATCGATTGCTGCTGAGCGCCTTGATCGCCTGCCGTCTGGGTGGTGCCTTGCTGTGCGGAGCAGCCCGCAAGCGCGACAATCGCGATAAGGACAACCGCTACGCACCCTAGCTTCACTATGCTCGCAGCCCCAGCCACCCTGCTGTCTTCCATCGATTTCATCATCGCTTCGCCTTCCTATTCCCTACTCTCAATCGCGTCTTCCGTCGAAAAGCCACGCGCATGCATATCGATGCGCGAAGCCTCAAGCGCTGCATTCGCATACGTCCATGTCGCAGGACCAAGCCACAACTCGCACGTAAGCCCCATGCCCGACGCATTCATCGCCCGAGCAAGCAGCATCCCTGCATCGATAGCGCGCAACGCACACCGCTCGGAAACCGCATGCACTGAAGCTGAGCAAATCTCCTTCGCATCATTCGAACCCGGAGCTTGACCGCACGCGCGAACGCGCGCGAGATCCGCGAAAAGCTTCGACAGGAGCCCCTCGGCAGCAAGCCCGAGCGCCGCATGCGCATCGCAAAACGCACGCGCATCTTCCGCGAACGACGCATCGATAAGCCCCGCAAATACCGTTACGTCCCCCTGCTCGATTGCACATCGCAACGCGCGAGCCGACATGCTTGCACCCGCATGGGCATCGCAGGCCTCGCGGGCGGCCTGCTCGCATCGCACAAGCTTGCGCAACACGTCGCGCGCTCCTTCGCAAGACGCGAGTTCGTCGCGAACCTCATCAAGCGTCTTGCCCTGCCTGCGCCCCCGCGCCAGCAAGAAGAGCTTCGCCACATCGGGAACCTCATACACGCGCCAACCCCACGTGGTATTGCGCGGCTTCACGATGCCGAGCCCGCCCGCACCTTCATAGCACGCACGTTGAATGTCGCGGCGTGGCAACCCAACCAGCACTTCCACCTGGGAAATCTTCCAGCCGTCTGCCACTTCGTCGCGCATTCCCTGCCCTCCTTTCTTCCAGCTAACCTGTTCAACGCTTGAACAGCAACACCCCATTTGTCCAACGGCGTTTTTCTTTTCGCTCGTCATGTCGCACCCTTTCTTACGACCAGGACAAGGTCATCGGCGCCTTGTCGTAAGAGGGCATGTAAATTTTGCGAGGGCGGCATACCGACGCTTCGCTTTCAAATTGCACACGGGAGCAAGGCATTTCGCCTATACTTGTGCGCCGGAAAAGAAAAGCGCGATCACGCGCCGCAACAGGAAGATTCTTATGCTGAAACTACATGTGCTCGCAAGCGGCAGCAAAGGCAATGCCGCCATTGTCGAAAACGCCGCGACAGGCGCGGGCGTGCTTATTGACTGCGGAATTTGCAAGCGCGATTTCCTCGAACGCTGCGACGAAGCAGGCTTCGACCCCACGCGGCTCGAAGCCGTATTCATCACCCATGAACACGGGGACCACACCAAAGGCCTGGGCGTGGTGCTGCGTGGCCTGGCGAAACTCGGTTGCGCGCCAATGGTATACGTGAATCGCGCTTGCGTCGACAGCAGCTCAACGCTGCAGAAGATTGCGAGCGATTTCGAAACGGCGACGCTTGGCGCAGCACTTACGCTTTCCCAAGACGAAAATGCGAGCGAGGGCCGCAATGAGGCTTCCGTCTGCGATGAGCGCGTCGTGTGCGCCGCCGGTTTGCATGTGCTCCCCTTCGCCACCAGCCACGACGCCGCCGCTTCATTCGGCTTTCGCGTCGAGTCGCCCGACGGCGACGCGCTGGGATACATAACCGATTCGGGCATCGTGACGAGCGCCGCGCACGCGGCTTTGCGCGACGTGCGCATTTTGGCGCTCGAGAGCAATCATGACGAGCGCATGCTGAAAAACGGCGATTACCCTTACATTATTAAGAAGCGAATCGCCTCGGAGCTCGGCCACCTCTCAAACCCGCAGGCTACCGATGAGCTCGCAACTCTCATCACCGAATCGCGCGCAGCCGGCCTGCGCACGCCCGAAACCGTCGTCGCCATGCACATCTCGCAAAACAATAACAACTACGACCTTCCACGGGCGGCGCTCGAAGAGGGTCTCGCCATCGCCAGCGGCAACGCGCGCATTCTTTGCGGCTACCAGGGCCGCCTCACGAGCGTGAAATAACGCAGACACCACGCGTCGACCGCGCAAGGTGCTCATTTTCAACCGCGCAAGCTCCCGAAAACGCAAAAAGCCCGCTCTTGCGAGCGGGCCTTGCAATTGCATATCGCGCGACGCCTTTCGGCGAGCTGGAGTGGGCCTTAAAGCCTAGTCCTCCTGCTCCAGGGCAGCGATGACCTCGTCAGTCATATCCATGGAGTGGTACACGTTCTGGAGGTCTTCGAGCTCCTCGAGCTTGTCGACCAGACGCATAACCTTCGCGGCGTCCTTCGGGTCAACTTCGGTCGGAGTGGTCGGGATCATCGTG
>NZ_CDRRGL010000101.1:0-6990 GCF_977041755.1 Slackia sp. | reverse complement strand
CCTCTTCCTCGGGCAGCTCGGCGACGGTACCGTCGTTGTAAAGGGCCTTCATAGGGCTATCTCCTCTCGAATGCGAATACGCATACGTTACTGAAATCGAGTTCCAATTATAGACAGACGGCGTGCAGGAACAAGCTGCGCCGCTCAGCATACAGAATGGCGACATGACGGCAGAACAACCGCCTCGCCCACCTGCGCGATTTAGGTCGCGACAACAAGAAAAGCCGCGCGCAGGCGGCTTTTCTTAAGGCAGGATTGCAAACCAGATCGGCGCTTACTGGCGCGGCGCCTGGCCATGAGCCCCGACATTCGCCTGGGGCACAGCCTGCCTCGGCGCGCCGGTAGTTCGACCGCTGCGACGAGCGCCGATGCCAGGAAGCGGCGTTGCGCAGTACGGACAAACGGTCCACGAAGGATCGAGCGCATGACCGCACTTCTGGCATTGGTTCTTCAAACGCTGGTGGCAGTTCGGGCACAGCACATAATCGGCCTCGACCGGGTAGCCGCAGTTGGCGCATTCGCCATACTGCATGAGCTGGCGCTGCTTCAGCGCGACCTCGAGCTCTTGCTCGTCGCGATCGATTTGCAGCAGCGGCGGACGAAGCAGGCAATACGCGATGACGCCCAAAATGGGAACGAGCGCGACGATAGCCCAGATGTACCACACCGTGCCGCGCTGGTAAGCATCGCGAACAACCCAAATAATAGAGAGCACGTAAACGGCCACGAGCATGACGATGCATACCGTGACAGCCATTTGCAGCTCAGGAGTCCAAAGCTGCGAGAGAATGTCGCTCATTGAGAAATCCTTTTCGTACATCAATACACTAATCACGCATTGTAGCAAAGAAAGAAGCGCCCCGCATACCGCGAGGCGCTTCTCTATGCAATTTTGAAATTCGGCGGCACGCAGGCTCGAAATTCGGCAGGAAGGCCCTCGCCTACAGCTCGGCGATCTGCTGGGCAACCAGCTCGAGCTTCGCAGCGAACTCGGCGCGCTTCGCCTTGTCCTTCTCGACGATTTCAGGCTTCGCCTTGGCAAGGTAGCCCGGGTTGGAGAGCTTCTTGTCAAGCTTGGCAACGTCTTTCTCGAGCTTCTCGCGTTCCTTGGAAAGGCGAGCGCGCTCAGCCTCGAAATCGACCAGGCCCTCGAGGTTGCAGTAGACCTCGCAGCCAGAAACGAGCGTGGCGTTAGACGCCGCGGGCTTTTCGGCTTCGGCGGAAACCTCGGCCACGTTCACGCGCGCGAGCGACACAATAAGCTCCTGCTGCTCGTTGATGGCGGAAACGACCTCGGCGGGCGCCTTCACCGTAATGGCAAGCTCCCGTTTCGGCGAGATTCCATAGCGGGCACGAGTGGAACGCGCGGCAGAAACGACGCCGCACACCAGCTCAATCGCGCGTTCGGCTTCGGCATTCTTAAAGCGCGCAAGCGTCTCGGGCTCGGGCCAGGTGGCAACCATGAGAGCCTCGGCGTTTTCGCCTTCCGCATGAGGCAGCTGCTCCCACAGAGCCTCGGTCACAAACGGCATGGCCGGATGCAAAAGGCGCAGGGCGGAATCGAGCACGAACACGAGATTGCGCTGCGTTTGCAGGCGAGCAACCGGATCGGCGCCCTCGCGCAGGCTCGCCTTCGAGAACTCGATGTACCAGTCGCAGAACTCGTTCCAGAAGAACGCGTGCAGGTCGCTGGCCACTTCACCGAACTTGTATTCGGAGATGCCCTGGGTCACACGCTCGGAGAGGCCAGCCAAACGCGACAAGATCCACGCATCGGCAGGCGTCGCGGCAACGGGCTCGCCCGGCGTGAAGCCCTCAAGGTTGCCAAGCACGAAGCGGCTCGCATTCCAGATCTTCGTGACGAAAGCGCGCGCCTGCTCGGTGCGCGGCGAAGAAATGAGCTCGTGGGTTTTGGGGTCGATGTCGGCGTCGAAGCGCACATCCTGGTTGTTCGTAACCAGCGTGAGCAAGTTGAAACGCATGGCATCGGCGCCGTATTTCGCAATGAGGTCCATGGGATCGACGCCGTTGCCCTTCGATTTGGACATGCGGCTGCCGTCTTTCGCCAAAATGGTGGCGTAAATCACGACGTCATGGAACGGAATCTCGCCCAAGAAGTACGTGGAGGACATGATCATGCGGGCAACCCACAGCGCGATGATGTCGCGCGCGGTAACGAGCGCCGTCGTAGGATGATGGCCCTCGAGCTGCTCGGGGTGGTTCGGCCAACCCTGCGTGGCGAAAGTCCACAGCTGGCTCGAGAACCACGTGTCGAGCACGTCTTCGTCCTGATGTACATGATGGCCGCCGCATTTCGGGCACACGTCCACGTCTTCCATGCACGCGTCTTCCCAACCGCAATCGACGCAGTAGAACACCGGGATGCGATGGCCCCACCACAGCTGGCGGGAAATACACCAGTCTTTCAGGTTTTCCATCCAGGTGAGATAGGTCTGCGTCCAACGGGCCGGATGGAACGTGACTTCGCCGCTCGTGACGGCCTCAGTCGCAGGACCCTTCAGCTTATCGACGGCAACGAACCACTGTTCGGAAAGCCACGGTTCAAGGGCACTCGGGCAGCGGTAGCAATGCATCACCGAATGATGGTGGTCTTCCACATGATCGAGCAGGCCATGCTCCTCAAACCACGCAACAACGGCTTCGCGGCATTCCTCGCGGCTCATGCCGGTAAATTCGCCGTAGCCTTCAACCACGTGGGCGGTTTCATCGAAGATATTGATTTTCTCGAGGCCATGGCGCTCGCCCATCGCGAAGTCGTTCGGGTCGTGAGCAGGAGTGACCTTCACGAAGCCCGAGCCGAAATCGGCATCGACATAAAAGTCGCTGAAAATGGGGATCTCGCGGTCGACGATGGGCAGCTTGACCTTCGCACCCACGAACTTGTCTTTGTCATGATCTTTCGGAGACACCGCAACGCCCGTATCGCCGAGCATGGTCTCGGGGCGCGTGGTAGCGACCACAATGTATTCCACGCCGTCAATGGGCTCGACGAGCGGATAGCGAAGGTGCCACAAGTGGCCATCTTCTTCCTGGTATTCCGCTTCGTCATCGGAAATGGCGGTACCGCAGGTGGGACACCAGTTCACGATGCGCTTGCCGCGGTAGATAAGGCCGTCATGGTACCAATCGCAGAACACCTTGCGCACGGCGGTGGCATATTCGGGATCCATGGTGAAGTGAGGGTCGTCGAAATCGACCGAGCAACCCATGCGCTTGATCTGCTCAATGATGTGTCCGCCGTATTCATGCGTCCAATCCCAGCAGGCGTCGATGAACTTCTCGCGACCGAGCTCGCGGCGGGAAATACCCTGCGCGGCGAGCTTTTTGTCGACCTTTGTTTGCGTCGCGATGCCCGCATGGTCGGTACCGAGAATCCAACGGGTCGATACGCCGCGCATGCGGTTGAAGCGAATAATGGTGTCTTGAATGGTGTCGTCCATGGCGTGGCCCATATGCAGCACGCCGGTGACGTTCGGCGGCGGAATGGTAACCGTGCAGTCACCCACGCCCGGGCGGCGGGCATAGTAGCCGCCGGTGAGCCATTTATCGAGAATGCGAGGCTCAAGCGCCTCGGAGTCATAGTTCTTGGAAAGCTCTTCCACTCTCTGCTCCCAACTTGTTTGCTTGTAAGGCGGAATACTGAAACAGCCCAGCCGCGCGTGCGGCCAGGCCGTGGCATTTATTCAGAGACGACAGCCGCGTCGGCCGCCTGCTCGATTTCGGGTTTCGTTTCGCCCTCGATATCGCTCGGGCGAATAACCACCCTCGTGGGTCCGGCGTGCTCAGGCAAATCGAACATCACGTCTTGCAGAACACGCTCGCAAATGGCGCGAAGGCCGCGCGCGCCTGTGCCATGCTCGACCGCCTCATGCGCAATAGCGCGCAGCGCTTCTGGCGTGAACACGAGTTCGGAATTCTCGAACTCGAACATGCGCACGTACTGCTTCACCAACGCGTTCTTCGGGTCGGTAAGAATGTGCACCAAATCGTCTTCGGTAAGCTCGTCGAGCGAGCAAATCACCGGAATGCGGCCCACAAATTCGGGGATCATACCGAACTTGTTCAAGTCTTCGGGCAGCACCTTTTCGAGAAGCTCTGCTTCGGCATGTTTTTTCGACTGAGGCACATCGCTCGTGAAGCCGATGCCCTTCTTGCCCACGCGCTGGCCGATGATATCGGCCAGACCCACGAACGCGCCGCCCAGAATGAACAGGATATTCGTGGTGTCGATATGAATGAGCTCCTGCTGCGGGTGCTTGCGACCGCCCTGTGGAGGAACGCTCGCCTCGGTACCCTCGACGATCTTGAGCAATGCCTGTTGAACACCTTCGCCCGACACGTCACGCGTGATGGAGAGATTTTCAGCTTTACGGGCGATCTTGTCGATCTCGTCGATATAAATGATGCCGATCTGAGCGCGCTCGATATCGAAATCGGCCGCGGTAATGAGCTTCAGCAAAATATTCTCGACGTCTTCGCCCACGTAGCCCGCTTCGGTAAGCGTGGTGGCGTCGGCGATGGCAAACGGAACCTGCAGCGTGCGCGCGAGCGTTTGCGCGAGCAGCGTTTTGCCCGAACCCGTGGGGCCCAAAAGCATGATGTTGCTCTTAGCAAGCTCGACATCGTCGTCATTCGACTCAGCGCCGAGGCTGATACGCTTGTAGTGGTTGTATACGGCAACCGAAAGCGCGCGCTTGGCGGCCTCCTGGCCAACAACATGCTGGCTCAGGCGATCGAAAAGCTCATGCGGCGTGGGCAGCGCGGCGAGAATCTCGGCCGCCGAAGGGGCGCCCTGCTCTTCGTCGTCAAACGGGGCCTGCGCAATGTGGCCTTCGTAGCCGTCGAAATCGCCGTCGAACGAATCGGGCATATTGCCCTGGCTGGGATGGCGGCCGTTAAGGTAGCCGCCACGGGCAAGCACGTCGGTGCAATACAGAATGCACTCGTCGCAAATGCACGTGCCATCGGGGCTTTGAATCATGCCAGCGACCTCATCGGCCGTTTTGCCGCAGAAGACGCAGCGCGCCTTTTTCGGGTCCATGGTTTGAGAATCGGGATTCTTGGTCTGCATAAGGCCTTATGCTTCCTTCTTCGGCATAGCGCGAGTCGTGATGATGTCGTCGACCAGGCCATATGCCTTCGATTCCTCAGCGGTGAGCCAGTGGTCACGCTCGGAATCGGCATGGATGGTCTCGATGGGTTGGCCGGTGTGCTTGGCGAGAATGCCCTCGAGGCGCTCGCGGCACTTGCGCATTTCTTTCGCAGCGATTTCGAAATCGGTCTGCTGCGTGCGGCTCTCGGCGCCACCCATGGGCTGATGGATCATGATTTGCGAATTCGGCGTGATGAAACGCTTGCCCGGGGTGCCCGCAGCAGTAAGCACAGAGGCCATGGAAGCGGCCATGCCCATGCAAACGGTGGACACGTCGCAGCGAATGAACTGCATGGCATCGTAGATGGCCAAACCTGCGCTCACGCTGCCTCCCGGGGAGTTGATGTAGAGCGAGATATCTTTCTCGGGATCGGCGCTCTCGAGGTGCAGGAGCTGCGCGATAACGACGTTTGCGACGTCGTCGTCGATGGCGCTGCCCAAGAAGACGATGCGATCATTGAGCAGTCGGGAGTAAATGTCATACGAGCGCTCGCCGCGAGGCGACTGCTCGATGACGTAAGGAATCGTATATCCGTTTTGCATAAATGCTGCCCCTTTATTCTGTATCGAAGTCGAAGCAATAATACAACCAAGGCTCGCTTCCGAAAACAGGAAGCGAGCCTTAAGGACTGTACCACGTTTATTGAGCGGACGAGCGATATCGCCGCCCTTGCAGCCAAGCCGTCACGCGCACTCCACGGTTTGTTCGAGAAAATGCGCGAGATGAAAGCTATTCGGCAGCGGCCTCGGTGTTCTCGGCCTCGGCCTCGTCAGCCTTCTTAGCGGCCTTCTTGGTGGTTTTCTTAGCGGCGGCCTTCTTGGCAGGCTTCTTCTCTTCCTCGTCAGCCGTGGGAAGCTCGACCTCTTCGATCTCGGCTTCCTTCAGCAGAGCCTCGAGAGCCTTGCCGCGCAGAATGCCCTCGCGGACGAAGGACAGGCGACCCTGCTTCTTCCACTCAGCGTAGAGCTTGTCGGTATCCTTGGCGCCGGAGTTCTTGAACTCGTCAACGACTTCCTCATCGGTCACAACGATGTTGTTGTGGCGAGCATAGGCGTCGAGGGCCAGGTTCTGCTTGACGGTGTCGGCAGCCTGAGCCTTGACGTCTTCCTTGAACTGGTCAGCGGTAATCTGCTGGGCAGCCAGGTAAGCGTCGAGCGTAGCGCCCTGGCGCTGGAGCTGCTCGAAGAAGCTCTGCAGCAGGTCGCGCTCGGCGGCGTCGCACATAGCCTGGGGCACGTCGCCCTCGAGGCGCTTCTGCAGCTCGAACAGAGCATTGTTCTCCATAATGCGGGGAATGATTTCGCCCTTCTGAGCCTCGATCTGCTCGCCCATGAGCTTGCGCAGCGCGGCGACATCTTCGAAGCCGAAGTTTTCCTTGACCCACTCGTCGGTGATTTCAGGAAGAACGACCTTCTTCACAGCCTTGACGGTGACGTCGAAGACGACCTTGGCGGTCTTGCCCTGAAGGATGCTGGTGAGCATGCAGGGGTTCGACTCAACCTCGATCTCGAAGTGCTTCTCTTCGCCCTTCTTGCAGCCGACGAGCTCCTCGTCGAATGCTGCCGGGAACAGGCCCTTGCCCAGTTCGTAAAGGCGAGCTTCGCTGCACAGCGCGGCGATGTCTTCGCCGTTGTCGTCGACAGCCTTGATGTCGAGCTCGACGACGGAGTCGGCCTTCACCTTGGTGTTTGCAGGAGCGTTCTTGTAGTCGTGATAAGCGTTGCCCAGGTTGTCGATTTCCCTGTCGATTTCAGCCTCAGAAGCGGTCTTGAAGGGAACCTCGATGTGAACCGGGGAGTAATCGGAAAGCTCGAGA
>NZ_CDRRGL010000100.1:0-7005 GCF_977041755.1 Slackia sp. | reverse complement strand
GAGCCTCGGGTTTAATGAGATTCACGCACGGCGCGCGGAAGATAACCGCAGACGGGCCCTCGAAAGAAACCGCCTTCGTGACCGCATCGATACTCTCATCAAGATGATGGGGGTTGGCGAACTCGATGCATTCCACGCCAAGCGCCTCGAGGACGCGTTCGATAGAAAGCGGCACGCTTTTCCGTCCCATGAGCGTGTTGCCCGTGCCAGGATGCGGCTGCCCACCCGTCATAGCCGTAGTGGAATTATCGAGCACGCACACCGTGATGTCGTGCTGGTTGTATACGGCATTGGCAACGCCCGTGATGCCGCTCGCAAAAAACGTCGAATCGCCCACGAAAGCGAGCTCTTTCGCCGCAGAATCGACAACGCCGAGACCTTGCGCCATCGTGATGCCCGCGCCCATACACAAACAGGTATCCACAGCATCGAGCGGCTTGGCATTGCCCAAGGTGTAACAGCCGATATCGCCCGAAAAGATACCGCGAACGCGCATTTTCTTGAGCGCTTGCTTGCATGCGTAAAACGAACCACGATGGGGGCAGCCTGCGCACAACACCGGTGGGCGTGCGGGAAGCTCGATATCGAGATTGGGCGCCGCGGCTTCGCGCGCACGAGCTCGCGCATTGGCGCGTTCTTCAATTTTACGCATGAGCTCGTCGCCCGAAACACCCTCGCGACGCAGCAAGGCTTCATCGAAGAACCAGCTCAAACGCTCAACAATATCATCAGCATCGTTTTCGCCAGCATCGCGGCACGCGCCCGACGCACGGCCAAGAACCCGAGGAGCGCTCTTGCCTCGCGCCGCACGCAAGCCGGCCACATGAACGAGGCCGTCTTCAATAACCGAATCAAGTTCCTCGAACACGATAACGGCATCGAGGCCATCGAGGAATTCATCCACGCGAACCTCGGGGAACGGGAACGGCGTGCCGATTTGCATGAAACGATAGCTCGGAAGAGCCTCGCCGCACTCACCGCCGGCAACACCAGCCGCAGAAGTCGTCTGTTTTGCCGCGTGCTCAAGAATCGAAAGCGCCTCTTTCGCATACGCAGTCGACACGCCGCCGCACGCGATGCCGATTTTCGGCGCATCGCCGTGATTTTCGATGGGATTGAAGCGAGAAAGATCCTCCGATGCCAAACCACTCGGCGTCTCGGAAGCGCATGCGCCTGAAAATTCATCGGCAATCTTCGCCAATCGGCTGTTGATTTCTTTATGTCCGCGATATGCTCGCGCAGGAAAAATAACCCATCGAGAATCGTCTTTCGCGAAGCCCTTCACGGGCGCGCCCTGCGTTTTTTCAGCCACATCGACGAACGTTGACGAATGACACACGCGCGTCGTTGGACGCACGATAACCGGCGTTCGATAGCGTTCAGAAAGCGCGAAGGCGCGCGGGAGCATTTCAACACCCTGCTCAACGCTCGATGGATCGAACACAGGAATCTTGGCGAACGACGCAAAACGACGCGTATCTTGCTCGGTCTGCGACGAAATAGGGCCTGGATCGTCGGCCACATAGATGACGCAGCCGCCCTCGACGCCCACATAATTCAAGCTCATGAGCGGGTCGCTCGCGACATTGAGGCCAACTTGCTTGCAGGTGAACAGCGTGCGCGCGCCGGCATACGATGCGCCGGCGAGCAACTCGAGCGCCGCCTTTTCATTGGTCGACCATTCAACATGCACGTTTTCGGCGGCACCCGCCTGCACGCACTTCGCAACGGTTTCGATAAGCTCGCTCGAGGGCGTGCCCGGATAGCCTGCGACCACGGCAACGCCCGCCTCGAGCGCGGCATGCGCGAAGGCCTCGTTGCCCATGAGCAATTTCTTCGTCATTATTCAGCCATCTTCGCTTTGAAATCAGAGATCTTCTTGCGGCATTCATCGCAACCCGTGCCGAGCATTTGCACCGCGAGAATCGCAGCGTTTTTCGCGCCATTGATGGCAACGCATGCAACGGGCACGCCAGAGGGCATTTGGACCATAGAGAGAAGCGAATCGAGGCCGCCCAAGTCGCTCGTTTTCATAGGCACGGCAATAACCGGCAGCGGAGTATAGGCAGCAACCACGCCGCCAAGGTGGGCGGCCTTGCCGGCGGCGGCAACGATAACGCGCATGCCGCGTCCCTCGGCGCCCGATGCCCATTCATGCACCTCGGCCGGCTTGCGATGCGCGCTGGCAACCTTCACTTCGTAAGGAATGCCGAACTCCTCAAGCTGCTTCATGCACGGCTCCATATTGGGCATATCGCTTTCGCTGCCCATGATGATTCCGACCAACGCCTTTTCTTCAGCCATGAAAATCGCCTCTTTCACTCGCGAACGCTTTTTCTCACTAAAGTATAACGTGTAAAAAGCATCGGAATAAAAGAGGCGCAGGATAACTAAATGATACGTGGCGCGAAAGGCTTTCGGGGCGGCGTGCGGAAACAAGCGGCTACCTTGCGCCGCCGCCTCCTCCACCGAAGCCGCCTCCGCCAAAATCACCGCCACCCGAGAAGCCGCCACCCGAGCCATCACTGCTCGATGCGGCGCTGAGCGCCTCGGAAACCGTCTGCATGGTGTTGGCCTGCATGGTTTGGAACATTTCGGCGGGGCTCACAACGGGAGCGGCCGCACCACCCGGCATGCCGTAATAGTGGGGCATGAGCCAATAGCCCGTCGATGTCGCGAAGTCCTCGTCTTGGATGACCTGGGGCAGTTTCATCTGAAGCGCCTTCATAGCCTCTTCGGCGACACCAAACATGTAGGCATACACCATCATTTCGCCCCACACTTTCACATCGGTGGGCAGGCGTTCGTCGAGCGCGCTGAAATCTTTGAGCCAGTTGCGCAGGCCGACGCACTTGGCATGAATTTCAACCGCCTCGCGGCTGCGACGCTGCATGAACTTCGAAAGCACCGCGAGCACCACCACGGGCGGAATGAACGCCAAGAACAACGTGAATTCGTCGGTCACGAAAAGCGAGAAGACGCCCACGATGCCCAGCAGCACTGCGAGCACGAAGAAAATCACGCGATAGTGCGAACCTTTTTCCTCGAAGAAGTTGCACTTGTTCGTTTCAGCCGAAACCACGCCCTGCCAGCTTTCCATAGCGTCGTTGAACGACTCAGGGTAATCGGTTCCGAACTGCTGAATAGTGCCAAACCACAAGGAATCGGCACCCTTGGCAATTTTCTTGAATACGAGGTCCATCGTCTTTTTATCGATAGGGTCGACGACCTTTTCTTCCCAGCCAGGAAGGCGCGTGATGTAGTAATCGTTCACCGTTTTGCTGCCGCCCATGCCAAAAAACCCCTTGCTGGGCGCTTCGTAGCTGCCGGCATCGAGCCGAATTGCGCCGATATGGGACAGATGCATGAGCGTCGCCGTGAGGTCATTGGGGGACTCGGCATCGAAACGCCACAGTCGCCCGATAACTGCGGGCGAAAGACCCTTTGCAGGCACATCGCGCCAGTATTCATCCTGGAATTGGGGCTTATACTCGCGGCCATGGCGGAAGAACATGAACACCGCCCACACGATAATGCCGATGGCGGCAACCAAGCACACCACAATGAAGAGAAGCGACTGCAGACGGGAGGCATTCGCCTTGTTCGCAAGCTGGGCTTCATCCTCGAGCACGGAATCGAGCCGATTGCCCATATGTTTGTTGGCCGCCGAGCCTGAAACGTTCATCCATTCCGCAGGGAATACCGAATGGATTTCGGCATAGCCGCCCGCGCTTACCGAAGAGACCTGCGCATAAATCGCGCCATCATCGCCAATGGACAGGCTTCCGTCGAGCGGACCATGGCCCCATGCGCGCACATTGTCGCCCGCACGAACCTGCGTGCCTGCAGGAACCGGAACCGTGAGCGTCGTGGTGACATGGTCGCTGTCGACCGCCCAACCATGGCCGATATATTGCCAATACACCTCGGCGACGTCGTCGTAAACCTGAACGAAATTCGAAATGGAGTACGAGAGCGTCATCGTGACTTCAGAATCGGATTCGTCGAAGAACACATACACGGTGTTCTCGTCCTCGTCGATGGAATACGACGGGTATCCTGCGCCGCCGGCCTCGCGCCACGCTCGTTGGAATTCTACGGGGGAAAGCGTCTGGGTCTCACCTGTGGACTCATTGGTAAGCGATACCGATTTCACCGAAAGCATGCTTTCCTTGGTCGGCATGTTGTCGAAGGTCCACCACACCGCTGTGAAATTGCCAGAGAAATCGAATGTGCGCGCTTCGGTGACATCAAGCGAGCCGTCGGCGTTCGCTTGGGCATCTATCGTGACGCTTGGGCATGTGTACGATTTGGCGTACGCGTGCGAAGGCATGCATGCAAGCATGGCAACCGCAGCGATCGCGACAATAAGGAATTGCAAAATGAAGGTACGCGCGAAGCGTTTTTGCGAAGCTCTGTGGTGATTCAGCGATGAAGTCATCAAGTCTCCCTTGCATTTGGATAGGTGTCACGGTATCATACACCCCTGCACGCGCAAAAATGTGCGTCACGAGCGGAGAAGTGACCGAGAGGCCGAAGGTGCTCGCCTGCTAAGTGAGTATACCCCACAAGGGTATCTGGGGTTCGAATCCCCACTTCTCCGCCAGTCTTGAAATGCCGCAGGCACGGGAAACCGTGCCTGTTTTGTTTTACGACAACAACAAGGGGGATTCGAACCGATGAGGTCGATTCGCGCCAGGAAAACAGCCCAGTGAGCTGTTTTCAGCGAATCGCGAGGAGGCTTTAGCCGACGAGGTGAAGCGCGCGCAGCGCGATTCTGAATCCCCACTTCTCCGCCAGTTGTTTATTTACGCCGTTCTAACGAACGGCGTTTTTCTTTTGAGCCGACCTGACACTGCGCGTGCGCCGGGCACGTCATCTTACCCCCTGTGCATGGCGCGGCGCGTACCAAAGTACGCTTGGCCATGCGGCGGGGCAATCTGCCGCGCCGGGCGCACGCTCGCTGACTTTAGGTGCGAACGAAGCATTTCTTCATTTTTTCTGTTTCGAATGATTATCTGGGGGTGAGATTTCGTCACACTGGGCAAGCACATACCTGTTAAACGCTGCGAGCATTTAACAGATAGAGAATACAAAGAAACCCGCCGAAGCGGGTTTCTTGATTGAGTGCGTTGTTGCGCCTAGTTGGTTTTTGTCTCGGCGGGCTGAGAAGACTCAGTCGAGGCGTTCTCGGCCGAAGATTCAGTCGAAGAGTCGGCGGAAGTGCTTGCATCAGATTCCGTCGAAGCGGACGTGCTCGAAGGTTCGACGCCATCGAGGCTTACATCGTAGGCAAGACCGCTCGGCATGTCGTTGATCTGAATGTCGGCATTGCTCTTGTAGTCCTGATACCACTGCGAATAAGCCTGCTGCTTGGCGGAAGCCTCAAGGGTGGACTTGATGGAATCCATGAACTCAGACGGAAGCTGGTCGATCGACGTGACTTCCTCAGGAGCGTTGAACACCTGGGTGCACTTGATGATATGGATGCCATAGCTCGAGGTTACCAGGCCGGAAACCTGGCCTTCCTCAAGGCCATCGAGCGCGGTTTGATACTCATCGACAAACGACGTCAGCTTATCCCAACCAACATTGCCGCCGTCTTCCTTGCTGCCTTCATCCTGAGAATACTCTTTTGCGGCCTCAGCGAAGTCGAGCTCGCCGGAGTTAATCTTGTCGAGCACTTCCTGGGCGGTAGCTTCGTCATCGGAATTGAACAGGATGTGGCTCGATTTCTTTGCGCCGTTGTAGTAAGTGGCATACATCTGGGCGTACTGCAGAAGCTCTTCATCGGTGGGATCTTCCGGCTGGGCAACCTTTTCCTGAAGAGCCTGCTGAAGCATGGAAACCTCAAGCAGCGAGCGATACTGCGACTCGGTGGTGCCGATCTGCTTCAGCGCATTTTCCCAATCTTCATCGGAATCGTAGTAAGAGCGCATCTGCTGCACCTGGGAATCGATTTCGGAAGACTCGACCTTAATGTCGTTTTCCTCGGCAGCCTGGCGAACGAGTTCCTGACTCGCGTAATAGTTGATGACTTCCTCGCGAATGTCGGCCGCAGTGTAATTGTTGTCGACGAGCCACTGTGCCCAGTCGGCGTCGGACTCAAGATTCGACATGCTGCGGAAGTTTGCGATGTACGAAGTCACGGCCTTCTCGCCGATTTCCGTGCCATTGACCGTGGCAGCAACGCCTTCGGACGTATCGCTCACCGACACGTCGCCGGAATCGCTTTTCGTCTGGCTGCAGCCAACGGCGGCAAAACAGCATGCGGCGGAAAGTGCCGCAGCGCAGGCGATTTTCAAGAAGTTCATCTTCTTCATTAAGCCCTACCTTCTCTTATGGGCAAGGGTAAACGGGACGCGACCTAAACTCTCCCCATGCCGCATTCGCTTTTGCCCTTTGTGTACGGGCCAGTATTTTCCCACAGGCGAAAAAAGGGTTTAACGCCGTCACAATACACCCACACGCACACCACGCGAACGCCCAAAATGCACGGCCATATACGGCAAATTGGGCATTTCGGCGCATGGGAATAAACGCATGTATATACAAAGACCCGCCCGTATGCGCGGGCGGGTCTCAAAGCGGCGAAATGGAATTCGCTAGTTCTTGTTAGCCTTGCGGCGGTCGGTTGCGGAAAGCAGGCGCTTGCGCATACGAATGGACTGCGGCGTAACCTCGACGAGTTCATCGTCCTCGATGTACTCCAGAGCCTCTTCGAGGGTGAACGTCACCGGCGGGGTAAGCTGGATGGCCTTATCGGCGGTCGAAGAGCGCTGGTTGCCCAGGTTCTTGGTCTTCGACACGTTCACGACCATATCGCCTTCCTTGGCCGATTCGCCGACGATCATGCCTTCATAGCACTCGTCGCCCGGCTTCACGAACAGGCGGCCGCGCTGCTGCAGCGTGTCAAGAGCGTACGCAACGGCCTTGTCGGTGCTCATGGCGATCATGCCGCCATTCTTGCGACCCTGCATCTCGCCGGTGTACGGACCGTACTCG
>NZ_CDRRGL010000099.1:0-7096 GCF_977041755.1 Slackia sp. | reverse complement strand
CAAACGGCTGCAAGATGACGAAAGAATTGCAGCCATGCTGCGCCTGATGCAAAATCTCGGCGGCGATGAGCACGCCTTCCCCGGCGTCGAAGGTGTGATGGATGATTGGGTCGCTCGCTTGCACAAGATCGCCCATGCGGCATGGCGGCTCATAGAGCGGGTGCGCTTTGCCAATGCGGTCGCACACATCATGCGCATGCTCGAAAAGCGCGTTTGCCACGCGATTGAAGACAACGTTCGCAGCGGGCCTGGTCACATGGAATTCACGAGACTGGGCATCTTGGTAGAAATACGTTTTGCGAATCACGTCGGTCATGCGCGCCTCGATAATCTCGAAGCCGTTCCGTTCAAGATACGCCTCAATGTCGCGATTAGCGCCAGGGTGGAAGTTGAGCAGGTATTCACCCACGATGAGCACCGTCGGGCGCGGGTTGCTTCGGTCGTACTCCACGTTGTTCATAAGCGAAATCGCATGTTTGAACCCACGCTTCGCGCCAGCAACGCCATGACGCTCGATGCCTTCCATAATCGCGTCGATGCCCGCCCCGAATGCCGCATCGGCAGCGCCCGGCTCAAGCTCATAGGGGCGAATACGGCGCAAGAGCGCCTCGAGCGCGTCAATCATGGGCAGGCCCATGGCGATGCGAATCGCGCTCGCGAGATTCATGCGAAAGCCTGGATGGATATTATGCGCGTCAACATCGTCGTTCGTGATAATAGGAACATGCTCATACCCCGCATCGTCGAGCGCTTTGCGCAACAGCGCCGCATAGTGGGTAAGGCGGCAATCGCCGATGTATTTTCCCGTGCCAATAGCGACATCGGCATCGTCGTATTGACCGCTTTCGAGCGCGGCGAGCGCTTCACCGATTACGATTTGGGCCGGGAAGCATATGTCGTTGTGCACGTATCGCTTGCCAAGCTCGATAGCACGTTCGCGGCCCAAATCGAGAGGAACGGCACGCACGCCCTGCTTGCAAAACACCGAGCTCATGAGCCTGCAGAACGCGTGCGAGGTGTTCGGCACCAGAATGACCTTCTCGCGTCGATCGGCACGCGTGAACTTCCGCGGGTATGGATCGGGCAGCTCATGCGGCGTCGCAGGGGCCGACGCGCGCTCGCGGCGAGCATCAACGGTCTCGACGAACGAGCGCACGCGAATGCGCAACGGCCCCGAAGCGTCGCTTTCGTCGGTTTTCAATATAAGCGGCGTTTTCGTGCCTCCCGAGCGCTCGCGCATCAGGCGCACGATTTCGTCACTGAGGTAGGCATCGTGCCCGCAACCGAAGCTTACGAGCTGAACGTATTCCAAATTCGGGCTTTCGGCGGCGAGCACGGCGCTCGCAAGCATACGGGCATGGAAGTTATTTACCACATCAATCAAACTCGCCGACAAATCGACGTCCTCGATATGCGGCACCGCATCGGGCGGCAAAACCGAAATGCCCAATTTGCAGAACAGCTCAGGAAGGCGATGGTTCACGAGCGGATCGTTGTGGTAGGGTCGACTCGCAAGCACAACCGCATAGGTGCCGACCTCGCGAGCGGCATCGAGAGCGGCGGCGCCCCGCTCGACAAGCTCGCGCTTGAAGCTCTTCTGGGCATCATCTGCCATGCGAATTGCCTCGCGCGCCACATCTTCGTCGATGCCGAATGTCTCGCGCAGATACGCGCACAATTGGCGATCGCGATCGGCCGTTGAAAACCAATGGAACAGCGGCGTGTCGAACGGCACATTCCACGTGCGCGCCGGATCGTCGCTGCTTTTGACCACCATGGGATAGCCCTTCACCACGGCGCACATCGAGACGCTCGTTTCGGCACGATTCTCGGTTGGCACCGTCGTGATGATGGGCATGAAGATGCGATCGACCCTCATGCGAGCGAGCTGGCGCACATGTCCATGCACGACCTTCGCTGGGAAGCATACCGTGTCAGATGTAACCGAAGGCAAACCGTCTTCGTACATTTTCCGCGTGCTCAAGCTCGAGAGCTCCACATCGAAGCCCAGCGCGCGCAAAAGCGTCGTCCAAAACGGCGCAGTGTCCCACAGGACCAACACGCGAGGCAGGCCCACGGTTATATGGCGTTTCGTGCACAGCGGACGCATAGGCCATTCTTTAAACAGAAGGCGCTGGCGTACCACAAACAGGTTCGCCGGCGTGGCAACCCTCTTGCATACCGCCCCCGCAACATGCGATTCAAATGCTGGCGTGGATATCTCCCCGCGCGCGCATCGATTCCCCGTCACAAACGCGCGACCGTCAGAAAACGACACCACCGTGCGCGCACACCGATTCGCGCACTTGTCACAGGGAACGTTGGCCTGCGTCGTGAACGCGAAACCGTCAAGGGCGTCAAGCCCAATAAACGAGCTTTTCTCCCCCGTGCTGCGATCGTGTGCGATAAGCGCACAGCCAATTGCACCCATAAGGCCCGGGTACGGCGCGCGCACCACATTGCGCCCCACATACACCTCAAGCGCGCGCAGCACGGCGTCGTTGGCGAACGTGCCGCCCTGCACCACAATGCGATCGCCAAGCGAGTCGAGGTTTGAAACGCGAATGACCTTCGTGAACACGTTTTCAATAATCGATCGGCACAAGCCCGCCATGATATCGTCGGGGGTACGCCCATTTTTTTGCTCGCTCACAATAGAGCTGTTCATAAACACGGTGCAGCGGCTGCCCAAATGCGCGGGATGCTCGCTTCGAAATGCCGCCTGCGCAATATCGCTCGTTTGAATGCCGAGCGATTGCGCGAAGTTCTCGAGAAACGACCCACAGCCGCTCGAGCAGGCCTCGTTCACCACGATGTCGCGCACGATGCCGTCTTCGACCCACATGGCCTTCATATCCTGACCGCCAATGTCGAGAATGAAGCTCGCATCGGGAACGAACGCGCGCGCGGCACGCGCATGGGCGACCGTCTCGACCGTATGGCAATCGGCCGAAAATGCGCTCGCGAACAAATCTTCTCCGTAGCCAGTCACGCCCACACCAGCGATATCGAGTTGAATGCCCGCCGAAGCGTATCGATCGCGCAAAGCGATAAGGGCATCGCGGGCAATAGCGAGCGGCTCGCCTTCGTTGGACGCGTAAAAACTGTCAATGACCTCGCCGTCGTCTGCGACAAGGGCGAGCTTGGTCGTAGTGCTGCCCGAATCAATGCCGAGCCACACGCGCAGCGAACGATTCGAGTCGCAGAGTTCACGCGCACGAGCAACGCCACCGCATTCCGCAAGCTTTCCATGGCGCGCCTCAAAATCGGCCTTCTCTTCCGCATTCGCGAACAGCGGCGCATCGGTGGGCTGCGCCTCAAATGAACTTTCAAGCTCAGAAAGCGCGACGCGAGCATGCTCGATGCAAAGGCTCGCGTCTTCTGCGGCAAACAAGTCGGAAAGCGAGAGCGCCGCGCCTCGCGCGACCATGGTTTCAGGATGATCGGGAATGAGAGCCTGGTCGTCTGAAAGGCCCAAGCGCTCCTTAAAGACGCCGATGAGACGGGGATTGAACGTGAGCGGCCCGCCCATGAACACAATAGGCGCCCTCACATCGAGCCCCTGAGCCAAACCGCCAAGTGTTTGTTTAGCAATGGCATGAAATGTCGAAAGCGCCAAGTCGCACTTTGAGACGCCATTGTTTAGAAGCGGCTGAATATCGGTTTTGGCATACACGCCGCATCGACCCGAAATGTCATAGGTGCGCGTGCCCGCCTCGGCGTATTCGTTGAATTGCTCGACGGGAATACTTAAAACCTCGGCGACCTCGTCGATAAACGCGCCCGTGCCGCCTGCGCAGCTGCCATTCATGCGCATGTCGCCGAGTTCCTGCACACCAGATTCATCGTGGCGGAAGAAAATCATCTTCGCGTCTTGCCCGCCAAGCTCGATAGTGCAATTCGCCTGCGGATACAGCGCGCGAACCGCCGTAGCGCCCGCAACAACCTCTTGAATGAAAGGGGCGCCGATGCCGCGCGCGATGTCCTCCGAGCCCGATCCGCACAAAGCGCAGCGAATATGGGAGAGAGGAAAGCGCGCAACGATTTCATCAAGCACCCGCAACGTTGCTTGAATCTGCTGAGAGCCATGGCGACGATACACGCCAAAAAGCTCTTCGTTCGTATCGGCATCGAGCACGACGGCCTTCACCGTAGTCGATCCGATATCGATTCCAACATGCAAATTCCGGCTTTGCGCCGCAGTCATTTCAGTCATAGGGCCCTTGCGATCCAATTCATTCATGGTTAATTGAACAATGCGTTAATTAAAATACAACACAGTGTTCAATTAAAATGGACGCAAGGGCCAATTCTGCAGGGTATTTATATTTGGTGCCGTTTCGTTATTGTCCATCGGGCAAAACGCATCGTCCCGAATGTGGCGAGCTAGTTTTCCTTCGCCTTCTTGCCGAAATACGATTGGGGGCAACGGTAATCGTGCACCTCGAGCGCGTCCATGATTTCATCGGACCACTCGTCGAAAGGCAAATCGACTTCCGCGTCATATACATCACGCAGCTTCGCGTGCGTCTCGGGCGCGCGCGGCATAAACAGCGTGCAGCAGTCGGGCGCATCTTGGCTCGAAATCTCGAACGTGCCGAGCTTTTTGGCGTCTTCGATAATCTCGAGCTTGTCGCAGCCGATAAGTGGACGGAAGATCTGCATCTTCACCGAATCGCTCGTCGCGGCAAGGTTATCGAGCGTCTGCGACGCAACCTGGCCCAGGCTCTCGCCCGTGACCAGCGCTTTTGCGCCCTCACGACGCGCAATGCGCTCAGCGATGCGCATCATGAAGCGGCGATAGATGACAATACGCAACGCGGGAGGCACGCGCATGGCGATTTCGCGCTGGTAATCGCCAAAGGGCACCACATACATGCGCGCCACGCCGCCGAATTCCTCAAGCACGCGGCAAATATCATCGGACAGATATTCAGACGTCGAAGCTGTTTGGGGGCGACCAGAGAAATGCACCGCGATGCACGTCGCACCGCGGCGAGCCATGCGCCACATGGCAACGGGCGAATCGATGCCCGAAGAAAGCAGGCACACCACTTTGCCAGCCGTACCGACCGGCAAGCCGCCCACGCCGCGCATGGTTTGCGCGTACACATATGCCATGCCCTGCACGACCTCGACATGCACTTCGACGTCGGCGCCCTTCATCTTCACCTTTTTATCGGGGAAAAGCCCGCATAGATGCTCGCCCACGATTTGGTTGATTTGCATAGAATCGATGGGGAAATCGGTGTGATTCCTGCGACCGACGACCTTCCACGTGCAGAAATCGCCCGCTTCGCCGAGCGCCTGATGCGCCGCCTCGCAAATATCATCCATATTGCGCTCGCTCGCGAAGCCGCAGCTTACGCGGGCAACGCCGGGGACGCGCGCGATAAGCTGCGCAGCCTTCGCAGGAGCGTCGGCGCCCGCAGCCGCATCGTAAACCACGAGCACGCGGCCGGAAATGCGCGTGATTTCATGCACGGGCGCATCTTCGAGCAGCACTTCCAAATTGCGCATAAGGCGCTTCTCAAACGTGGCACGGTTATGGCCCTTCAGGCCAAGCTCATGGTAATGCACGAGCGTGATTCGCTGAAAATGCATCGGAGTCGCTTTCTCTCGTCTCTTGTTGGGCTGGGATGCACAAGGGCGTCCCAGGCAAACGAAAGGCCCTCTTCAACGGAAGAGGGCCCGGTGCGCAGGTGCGCTTATGCGCATAAACGCTTAGTGCTCTTTGATATCGATCGTCTCGGGATCAAAGGAAACCTCGCCGCGAGCGATTTCAGCGAAAGCCATGGAAAGCGGCTTCACGTGATTCGCCTTGGCGATTTCGACGGCGCTGGAAAGCTGGATGGCGCGATCGCGCTGGCCACGCATCATGTCGTTGATATCGTGGGCGCGCTTGGACGCCAGAGCGCACAGCAGGAAGCGGTCGTTGTCGGTTTCGTCGAGCAGGACGTCGATTTCAGGGTCGATAATGCTCATTTACTATTCCTCGCACATCTTAGCTTGGCTCTCGATGTATGCGACCAATTCATCGGTGCATGCTTCGAGATCATCGTTCACGAATTGCTTATCATACTCCATTTTATGCGAAAGCTCCACCTGCGCGTTCTTCATACGCACGGCAATGCTTTCTTCGGAGTCGGTGCCGCGGCCGCGAAGCCGGCTTTCGAGCACTTCGAGCGACGGAGGCTCGATGAACACGAGATGGGCCTCGGGAATTTGCTCGCGAATCTGGAAGCCGCCCTGCACGTCGATCTCGAGAAGCACTTGGCCGCCCTTGGCCATGTGCTCCTCGACGCGAGCGCGCGGCGTTCCATAACGATTCTCGTGGACACAGGCCCACTCGAGAAAACCGCCCGTTTCGACCAGCTGGTCGAACTCGGCATCGTCGACGAAGAAGTAATGCACTCCGTCGATTTCGCCCTCACGCGGAGAGCGCGTGGTGTCGGAAACCGACAGCCACGCATCGGGCACGCGCTCAAGAACCCTCTTGACCAGCGTGCCCTTGCCCGCGCCAGACGGCCCGGACAAAACAAACAAGTTGCCCTTGCGCTGCATGCCACAGACCTTCTTCAAATCGAATTACGCGAGGCGCTCGAGCAAAGCTGCTTCCTGGCGCTCGCCAAGACCCTTGAGGCGACGGCTTTCGGCGATCTTGAGTTCGCCCATGATTTTCTCAGCCTTGGCCTTGCCATAACCGGGAAGCGTTTCGATGAGCGTGGAGACCTTCATGCGACCAACGATAGGATCGTCTTTCATAGCGAGAACGTCCTGCAGCGACAGCTTTCCATTTTTGAGGTCGTCACGAACCTGCGCACGCTTAATACGGGCAGCCTTAGCCTTTTCCAGCGCGGCCTGACGCTCTTCAGCACTCAATTGTGGGATAGCCATACGTTGTTCACTCCTTCAGTAAAAACCCGTCTTCGATGACGGCGATTCGGCATAATAGCACATCAAACCGCTTATTCAAGAATTCGGTTCTGCATTATTCGAATACTGCGCTTTTCTCTATGAAATGGCAACATATTAGGCTCTGACCTGTGCATTTCGTGAATTAAATCGCAAAATGCACAGGTAAATGAAAACTTAG
>NZ_CDRRGL010000098.1:0-7126 GCF_977041755.1 Slackia sp. | reverse complement strand
CCGCCGAAACTCGTTAGCCCTTCTTGCTCTGGCTTTATCGACTGAAAGCCGATGGCTCGCTGTGCGACAATTCGTCGAGAGCAGATACCTGAGTTCGCACGAACAGCCCACTGGGCTGTTCGGCTCGTGCGGACGGCTCTCGCCAAACCGCCGCGCAGCGAGCGAGGTGTCATTGGAACCATCGTGGATAGGCTCTCGCATTTTCTTATTTTTGCCGAGGCATAGAATATTCGCGTTGGGCATGCCTGGAGCAACTTTTGCGCACGAGCCGAAAGCCACTTAATGTGGCTTTCGTGCGAGTCAGAACTTGTTGCGGAAGGTATACCCAACGCGAATATTCCCCAGTACAATACGCATAACCACAAAGCCGCGAACTGAGCTGTTCGTCGATGAGAGAAAGAGAGTCATTCATGACCGAAGAATTCCGCAGTGGATTCGTCACCTTGGTAGGTCGCCCGAACGCTGGCAAATCTACCCTTATCAACGCCGTGGTGGGGCATAAGGTTGCCATTACCTCGAACACCGCGCAAACCACCCGCCACCGCTTCCGCGCTATCGTCACTCGTGAAGACATGCAAATGATCATGGTCGACACGCCGGGCATGCACAAGCCTCACGACGCGCTGGGCGAGGAACTCAACACCTCTGCCATTAAGGCCATGGAAGATGTCGACGTGGTGGCGTTCCTCGTCGACGCGAGCAAGCCGGTTGGCACGGGTGACGAGTGGGTTGCCCGTCAGGTGCGCGAAGTGCGCGGCGCTCGCAAGATTCTCGTGATTACCAAGGCCGACCTCGTGAGCAAAGAAACCGCCATCCAGCAGCTCGAGGCGGCTCGCGCTTTGGGCACCTGGGACGATGAAGTGGTGCTTTCTTCCAAGAACGGCTTCAACGTTGAAGGTTTCGTACAGGCCGTTGCGAAATGGCTGCCTGAAGGCCCGAAGTGGTTTCCCGAAGACATGGACACCGACCAGCCCTTCGAGGTGCTCGTTGCTGAGTTCATTCGCGAGAAAATCCTGCGCAGCTATCGTGACGAGGTTCCTCACTCCATCGGCGTTGTGGCCGATCAAATGACTTACGACCGCAAGAAAGACATGTATCGCATTTTCGCGAACGTCTACGTCGAGCGCGACAGTCAGAAGGGCATCATCATCGGCAAGGGTGGCGAGGCCATCAAGAAGGTCGGCATCGAAGCCCGTCACGACCTTGAGCAAATGCTCGGCTGCAAGGTATTCCTCGACATGCAGGTGAAGGTGAAGAAGAACTGGCGTCGCGACTTGAACCAGATTCGTCGTTTCGGCTACGGGGAAGGCATGTAGGCCATGGCGAAGTACTGTTCGTGGTGCGGCGAGCCGCTCGAGCCGGGCGCGCGCTATTGCGCTGAGTGTGGCGCGCGCGTGCTCGAGAGCGTGAGGGTCACCGGCAAAGGCGACAGCGATCCCATGCGCGGGCTCGACATCGTGGGTGGCAATCCCATTCCCGCTAGCAAAACCACCAAGCTCGACTTGGGTACCCTCGAGGCGCTCAAGCTTCGCGATAACTTGCCGGGCGACGACGAACCCACGCATGCTAAGCCTAGCCTGGCCAGCGCTTCTGCGGCGCATTTCGGCGGAGCGAAGACGACTTCCCTCGAGATTCCCGAGGTCGTCGAAGCCCCTGAGATCATCGCCGTGCCCGAGGTGGGAGATGCCTGCGGGCCGGCGGCCGATCGCGGCGCTTCGGGCGCTTCCGAGAATGTAAGCGATCATGACGCCGAGGCGCGTTCCGCGGCAACTGGACAAGCAGGCTCCGCCGACGCTGCGGATTCGTTCAATGCCGATGAAGAGGTTGAGACTGAGGCTTCTTCTGAGGCGTCTGAGGTTGATGCTGCCGATGCGACCGATGCCTCTGAATCTGAAGAGGCTTGCAAATCAGAAGAAGCTCTCGCTGATGAGGCGATTGAGGTTGCGGAAGATGACGAGCCTTCGGACGCATTGCGGGCTGAAGTGGCTGGCGGCGAAGCGGATGCGGAAACGCTCAAGGACGACGCGGCGACCGAAGGCGTTGTACATGGTGAATCGGACGATGCATCTGGCGAGCAGCCTGCGTGCGGCACCGATTCCGAGCGCGACCATGCGGAAGGCGAAGTTGATGCCGAGGCCGATGCGGCCGAGCCTGTCGACGCCGACGCGTCCAAACCTGCTCCTTCCAGCGAGGAGCCTTCCGATGCCGCGCCCAAGCCGGCTGTCGTATTCGATTTCGACGACGAGCACGAAGCGGTGCCCGTGATTCCTCGTGAGGCTCAGGCGGCTGCTGCCAAGCCTGGCCCTATCAGCTTTGACGGAACCGATACGCTCGTGCTGCCGAGCGATGCGCAGCCTAAGCATTTCGGCCTTGACAGGCCCGATTTGAAGGCGCGAAAACGCAAGCGCATTTTCATCGCCCTGTGTTGCGTGATCGCGGTTCTCGTAATTGCGGCATGCGTGCTTGCCTATGTTCGCTTCGGCGGGCAAGCGGGCCAAGATGCTTCCCAACAGCAGTCCCAAACACAGCAGGAGGCTCCGGCGGCCTCTTCCGAGGAAAACGAGAAACCCGAAACCAAGGCAGATGACGATGCCGCGAAGGCTTCTGCCGAGGCGCTTGCACGCGAGCAGTCGACGCCGAGCGAGGAGCAAATTTTCCAAACGCTGTCGAGCGAGTATTCGGCGCTTGATGGCTACAGCAATCGAATCGTGAGCTGCGTTGACGATTTCAACAGCTGGTATATTGCGCGTGATATGAACAAGCGTCAGGCGTCGCAGGCGACAGCCGAAAAGGTGAAGAGCGACCTTGAGGCCGCCAAAGCCGAAATTGAGAACCTGAAGGTTTCCAACAGCTCGCCGTACGCGGCCGATGCCGCCAACCTGATTGAGCTCTACGATTGCCAGATCGGCCGCATTACGTCGTTGACCGACGCGTGGGCGGTAAGCGTGCAGTACGAGGTTCCCTCGGAACACCAAGATGAGATTCTTGCGGCGCTGTCGGCGAACTACGTAGGCGGCAACAACCCCTACCTTGAGCGCTACGACGAGCTGTACCCGTCCTCGAAGCCGGTCTTAAAATAGCGTTCTCAACTGCAGTTATATGGGCTATCTACAAAACAGATAGCGAATCATCGATTATTCCAAGAATCGCCCGTCGAAAAAGCGGGTGATTTTTATTGACGCCCTCAATCCATCAGGTAGTATAGGCAGCTATGAATACGATTTCCGCACATATCATGGCCATGAACGCATGCGAGATGCCCAAGCCTGGGTGCCTGCGTTCGTGCGCTGACACTCAGGCGTAACGCCCGCGGCCCAGCCGCGCATATCTTGCGGAACTGCTCCATTTTCTATCTCTTTATTGAGGCATCATGATTGTTTTAGACCACCTTTCGAAAACCTATGTCGGCTCGGCCGGTGCGCACGAGGCGCTGCGCGATATCAACTTGCATGTTGAGCCGGGCGACGTGTTCGGCATCATCGGCCAGTCGGGCGCGGGCAAGTCGACGCTCGTTCGCTGCATCAACCTGCTCGAGCGTCCCACGGCGGGCCGCGTGCTCATCGATGGCGCCGATGTGACCGACTATTCTGGCAAGCAGCTCATCGATTTGCGCCAGTCCATTGGCATGATCTTCCAGAATTTCAGCCTGTTCGCCCAGCGCACGGTGCTGCGCAATGTCACGTTCCCGCTCGAACTGCATGGCACGCCGAAGAAGCAGGCCGAAGCTCGTGCGCTCGAACTGCTCGAACTCGTGGGGCTTTCCGGCAAGGCGAACAATTACCCCAGCCAGCTTTCGGGCGGCCAGCAGCAGCGCGTCGCCATTGCGCGCGCCCTTGCTTCGAACCCGAAGATTATGCTGTGCGACGAAGCCACGAGCGCGCTCGACACGCTTACGACGCACTCAATCCTAGGCCTTCTGCGCGATATCAACAAAGAGCTTGGCGTCACCATGGTCGTTATCACGCACTCCCTTTCGGTTGCCGAGCAAATTTGTAACAAGGTGGCCGTCATTGAGGCCGGTAGCATTGCCGAGCAAGGCAAAACCGCCGATGTGTTCGGCAATCCGCAGAGCGCCGCAACGCGCCTGCTCATTGAAGCCGACCAGGGCTTCGCGTGCGCGAAAGGGGGCAACTAATGGAGGCGATCAACGCATTCATCGCTCAGTATGGCGCCCTTATGGCTCAGGGCACGTGGGACGCCATCGTCATGACCGTGCTCTCGACGTTGTTCGCGTACGTCATTGGCATCCCTGTGGGCGTTCTGCTCGTTTTGACCGAGCCGGGCGGCCTGCATCCGCACCGCATCTTCAACAGCGTGCTTGGTTGGATAGTGAACATCATGCGCTCCATTCCGTTCATCATCCTTATCGTGTTCATGATCCCGTTCACGCGCGCCATCGTAGGCACTTCGCTTGGCGTGGGCGCGGCTATCGTGCCGCTCACCGTGTCGGCTGCGCCCTTCGTTGCGCGCATGGTCGAGCAAAGCCTCGCCGAAATCGACGGCGGCCTCGTCGAAGCTGCGCAAAGCTTTGGCGCGAGCACCTGGCAAATCATCAGCAAGGTGCTTCTGCCCGAAAGCATGCCGTCTTTGGTGCGTGGCCTGTCCATCACGTTCATCACGCTGTTCGGCTTCGTGGCCATGGCCGGCACGGTGGGCGCGGGCGGCATTGGCGACATCGCCATTCGCTATGGCTACCAGCGCTATCAAGACGACGTCATGGTCGTGGCCATCGTGCTGTGCGTAATCATCGTGCAAATCGCGCAGAGCATTTGCTCGGCCATCGCCCGCAAGATCGACCACCGCGTTCGCTAATCATTTTTTCGCATAGTTTCCCCAGGTCACATGCTGGCCTTGGGTTCGTGCACCCATATTGCGTTCATTTCCTTTAGGGAATTTGAATAGGGAAGGGAAGCGCCCAGGCGCTTCGAAGGTGCGAGCCGTTTGGCTCGCAAGAAGGAAAGGGTTTCGCTATGAACCTGAAAAACGTTGTGCGCATCGCTGCATGCGCCGCCGCCACGGGCGTGCTCGCCGTGGCACTCGCCGGCTGCGGGTCTTCGTCCTCGCAGCATCAAATTGCCGTTCCGTCCGATGCTACCAACGAGGCTCGCGCGCTTCTGCTGCTGCAGGACGAGGGCTTGCTCACGCTCAACGACGGCGCGGGCCTTACGGCTACCACCAACGACATCAAAGAAAACCCCTATAACATCCAGTTCGTCGAAACGGAAGCCGCGAGCGTTCCCCGCACGCTTTCCGATGTTGACGCTGCGGTGATCAACGGCAACTACGCCCTGGGCGCGGGCCTTGACCCGTCGACCGCATTCGCTGCTGAGGGTGCCGACTCCCAGGCAGCTCAGGAATACGGTAACGTCGTTGCCGTTCGCTCCGGCGACGAGAAGTCTGCCAAGACCGAAGCTTTGCTCGCTGCGTTGCAGAGCCAGAAGGTTTCCGACTTCATTACGAGCACCTATTCTGGCACCGTCGTGCCCGTGTTCACCGTCGTTGACGACATTCCGCAGGCCACCGGCGACGACACCACCATCAAGGTTGGCGCTTCGCCCACGCCTCACGCCGAGATTCTGAATGCTGCGAAAGACCTGCTCGCTGCTAAGGGTTGGACGCTCGAGGTCGTTGAATTCACCGACTACGTGCAGCCCAACGTCGCCCTGTCTGACGGCAGCCTCGACGCGAACTACTTCCAGCACCAGCCCTACCTCGACAACTACAACGAGGAAAACGGCACCGACCTCGTTGGCGTCGCCAAGATCCACTTTGAGGCCATGGCCCTTTACGGTGGCAAGGCCGCAAGCCTCGACGACCTGAAGAAATAACCTCAGGCAGTTCACTCTGTCGCCCGCAAGCCGCTCTTCGGAGCGGCTTGTTTTGCGTTTGGAGCGCGCAAGGTGCCACCTTTCGATTCCGTGGAAGGGGCTTTTGCTGGGGCTTTTATATATTCCGACCCTGCGCGAACGCGGCCATCGTTGCAAGCAAAAGGGCTCCCAACTAGGGAGCCCTTGTTCGTGTTGCTGCTCGTGCTACTGTTTGTTGTCGAAGAGGTTTTGGTGCTGCACGATTGCCAAATCGGCAACCGCTTCGGCAGAAGAGCTGTCGGCATCGTCGTTCCAATGCCATACGCCTTCCGCGTCCATATAGCCGTTCAGGTTAATCGCCGGCAGCGATTGCTTCGTGGCATAAAGGAATGCGAAGTACTCGTTGAGCGGCAAACCGGCCGCTTTCAGGGTAGTGGCTGCCAGATAGTTCAGGCTCGTGTCGCCGCCGTGCCGCACATGGCGCGAAAGTTGCTCGTCGTTCGTCCACAGCATGTAAGGGGTCACGTAGCGCTGCTGCGCATCGTCGACGGTGGGCTCTTCGTCGGAATCGCCCATAGGTGCGAGTTGCTCGACGAATCCTGGCTGGTGGTCGCCGAACAGCACGACCACAATGGGCTCTTCGCGCTGGGCAAGCTTCGCCAGAAATGCCGCCAAATCGGCATCGGCGCGCGCGATTGCCGTCACGTATTCATTGACCTCGGCCGATTCCTCGCCGTCCATGTCGATGCGCATCATGTCTTCTTCCGCAATCGTTCCCGTGTCATAGCCGCCGTGGTTGGCGATGGTCACGTCGAAGATGAACTGCGGCCCTTCGCCTTCATCCATGATTTGCAGGATTTTGTTGTAGGTCGCATCATCCGATACCATGTCGCGGAAATATTCGGCGCCATCGAAGCTTGTGATGTCGAAGAATTCGTCGAAGCCGAGCTGCTCGTACACGCGATCGCGGCGCCAGTTCTGCGCGTCGGCGGGGTGAATGGCGCTTGTGGCATAGCCGATCGATTTTAAATACGATGCCAAGTTGTCAACGCCATCAAGGTTATAGAGCATATAGGGGTACACGCCCGGCCCCAAAAGGCCCATGCTCGATCCCGTGAGGAATTCGAACTCGCTGTTGCACGTGCCGCCGCCCATCGCCGACACATAGACGTCGCCCGTGGCAACGGTTCCCTCGTACGTCGAGAAGGGAATGGAGCCGTCGTAGCTTTCCGCCAGCTGCGGATACGTCGAAATGTCGGAATACGTTTCGTTCATGATGGCGATGATGGTGGGGCGCACGTCGGGGTCGGTGGCTTCGG
>NZ_CDRRGL010000097.1:0-7242 GCF_977041755.1 Slackia sp. | reverse complement strand
TATTTCCGAAAATCATGGGATGTCCTTCCTTGTTGCGAATCCCAAAACCACGCATTACCACGCGGCACGCCCATTATAGCGAGCCTCGCAAGAGAGATCGGAACAACGTTGCTCGGCACGAAGCCCGTACACGTTCCGTACAAAACGGGCGACTCGAAAGCCGCCCGATATACAACCTTTATTTCAGCAATTCGCGGCCCGCAGCCTCAAGGGCGTCGAGCAGCGCATCGGCCGCAGCGCGGTCGGCATCCTTCGCGAACACATAGAGCTTGATTTTGGGCTCGGTGCCACTCGGGCGCACGATAACCTTGTTGCCGCCTTCAACGTCGAACTCGACGACATTTGCCGAAGGCAAGCCGTTCACGCCACCCTCGTAGTCGACCACGGCTTCAACGGCGCGGCCGGCAAGCTCGCTCGGAGCCTGTTCGCGCAGCTTCGCCATAATGCCGCGCATGGTTTCGGCACCCGCGGCGCCCGGAAACGAAACCGACACGGTGCGGTTGAGCCACCAGCCATGCTTCTCGTACAGCGCGCGCATAGCCTGGGCCAAGTTCATGCCGCGCAGTTTATAATCCTGAGCCATTTGGCAAATGAGCAAGCTCGCATTGACGGCATCTTTGTCGCGCACGTGATCGCCCGACAAATAACCATAACTTTCTTCAAAGCCGAAAATGAATCGGTCGACCTGGCCGGTATCGGAAAGCTCGGTGATGATGTCGCCGATGTATTTAAAGCCGGTAAGGCAACGACGCAGCTCGAAGCCGTATTCCGCAGCAAGCGCGTCAACCATGGCGGAAGACACGATAGTCGTGACCGCAACCTTATCGGACAAATCCTCGCCGCGTTCGCTACGCATGCGAGCGATGTAATCGAGCAGAAGCACGCCCATCTCGTTGCCCGTGAGCAGCGTGTAGTCGTCGCCGTCTTTGCACGCCACACCCACACGGTCGGCATCGGGATCGGTCGCGAGCAGCAGGTCGGGATGCACTTCCTCACACAGGTCAATGCCCTTTTGCATGGCCTCGCGAATTTCAGGGTTGGGATACGGACACGTGGGAAAATCGCCATTGGGCTCGCGCTGCTCAGGAACTACCGTGATATCGGTGATGCCCGCGCGCTCGAGCACGGTGGTCACGGGAATCAGGCCCGTGCCATTGAGCGGCGTGTACACGAGTTTCAAGGGAGCTTCGGCGACCTGCTCGGCGGAAAGGCTGCTCACCGATTTGGACAAAACCGCATCGTAATAGCGCTCGAGCACCGCGTCGTCGATCCATTTCACCATGCCCGAAGCCACAGCCTCATCGAAGCCCATCGTTTTCACGCCCGAGAACGCATCGGTGTTCGCGATAGAAGCAGAAATGGCTTTCGCAGCCTCGCTCGTAATTTGGCAGCCATCGGGGCCATAGGCCTTATAACCGTTGTAGGCGGCCGGATTGTGGCTTGCCGTCATGCAAATGCCACCTGAGCAACCAAGGTCGCGCACGGCAAACGAAAGCGTGGGCACGGGGGAAATCTTCGGATACACATGCGCCACAATGCCGTTAGCAGCCAAGATAGAGGCCGTCACCTGCACGAACAGCTCGCCCTTATTGCGCGAATCACGCGCAATCGCAACGCTTGGGTTCTCGAAATTCGCATTCAGGTAGTCCGCGAAACCTTGCGTGGCGCGGCCGACGGTATAGATGTTCATGCGATTCGTGCCAGCGCCAAGCGTGCCGCGCAGACCCGCCGTGCCGAAGGCCAAATCTTGGAAGAATGCGTCTACCGCTGCAGAATCGTCGCCCGCATCGGCCGCCTTCTTCATTTCGGCCAGCTCAGCCGCAAGCTCCTCGTCGGACACATTGGCAATCCAACGCTCCAATTCAGCACGCACATCGCGATTTTCCATTTTGTATCTCCTGTCCCATCGCTCGAGGCCACGGGACATGCGCTTCCGCCTCGGTCAGTCCTGACTCGCACGGAAGCCACATCAAGTGGCTTCCGGCTCGTGCGGAATCTATCGGAAACGCACGCCCCGCGCCCTCGAGCTATTCGAACGACCTGAAAACAATCCAAGCCGCGTGATTACTTGCCTTCATCCCCCGCATCAAGAAACTTCTTGCGCGTTACAAAGTTCCACACCATAACGATTGCCGTGGCGCCGATTTTCGTAATGAGGTAGTGAATATGCAGCAGCTCGACGCCCGCCCACATGCACGCGTTGTTGATGATAAGGCCAATTACCGAAAGCACCACGAAAATAATGAACTCGCGTCGGCGGCTCATGCCTTCTTTGTGCGTGAACACATAGCGCATCGACGCCACATAGTTGAACACCACCGACGCGGTGAACGAGATGGTGGCCGACACTAAGTAGTTAACGCCGAACACTTCGGTGAGCAACGCGAGCAGACCGTAGTCAATAACGAAGGCAATAACGCCCACTACACCGAATTTCGCAATTTGAGCTAAAAGTTTTTGCATGTATCTCCTTCCGCCAACCTGACGGCCGTCGTCAGTCGCCGCCGCTGCTTGGCAATCTGGCGGCGCATTTCGGGCTCCACCTTCACCCCTCGTGTCGAAGCCTTCCGTACAACGTTCAATAAAGTTTCGCAAAGCGTCTGGGCGGGTGATGCGCCTCCAAGCAGTTCCGCACGAGCCAAGCAGCACGTAATGCGCTGCTTGCGTGAGCTCGGGACCGTTTGGCCAAGAAGCATCATCCGCTCAGACGCCAGAGCGGTTCTTTACGTCCAGAATTGGAACGTCTCGAGCAGGCCTTGGTATGCCCATGGGTAGGCATCCGATACCCAACCGGTTTCTGCCGTGATGCACAAGAGCACCGTATAGGCCACGCCAATCGCAACCGCCGCAGGCAACACACGCACGAATACCGCATGCGCCTTCGAGCCGTTTTCGATGTTTTCGTTCACGATGAACAGCAGCAATACCGCCGCCATAAGGAACATGATGCTGAAGTCAGCGAAGTAGCGCTGCAGAATGCCCGCCATTTCCGCATCGGCCACAGCGATAAGCACGCCGATGCCAATGAGCACGCCAATAACGCCTGCCACCGTACGCGTTTTACGCTGGTTAATGCGCATTTGCAGAATACGCCGAGCGAACGGAAGCACCCACAAAATGGGAAGCACAGCGAAAATGCCGCCGAACGTAACTTCCTTAACCGTTTGCCCCAAATAGGTGGTGTCGAACGCGACAGCCTGCAAATAAGGGAATACGCCCGTAGTCGCGGGAGTTTGGAACAAATACGCGAACAACGCGGGGGCGATACGGCCCACCGCCATACCTCGCTTCGTCATGTCGTTTACCGTGAGGTTGTAGTTCGCGCCGAAATCGAACAGGCTGCCAAAGCGCGCCTTGTTGTACCACATAATGCCCGCGCACACCACAATATAGGGCGCGATAAGGCACGCAAACTGACGAGCGCCCGCCGCCGTGCGAATGCGGCCTTCGGTAATGTACATGCGCCAGAACAACGGGAACGCCAAGAAACTCAGCAGCACGAGCTGCGGGCGGCACCCTACCACGAGCGCCATGCACAGCGAGCCCGCCAAATAGAAGCCCTCGGGACGTGAATGGCTACGACCCACCATCCAGAAATACAAGCCCCATACCGAAAACGCGAGCGCCAGCATAATGGGCAGCGAATAGAACGTGGGGAACTTCAGCAAATACGGCATGCCGCAACACGTCACAATCGCGATTTGCAGCAGCAGGAACACGCCAGTCGTCATGCGCTTGAAGTGGTAGCGGGCAAAGCGGTCAAGCAGCGCCGAAAGGCCCGCGATGAAAAACGCCATGCCAATGAGCACGCCAATCGCCGTGGGGAAATTCGCTCCCGTGACAAGGTAGAACGGCAGGTAGAACAGCAATACCGGCACCACGCCGAAGTACACGTAATAATGGCCTTCGTAATATGCGGTATCCCATAAGTAGTTCTCGCCGGTTTCCTTCACCAACTGGTCGCGGGCACCACGGTCATACGGGTCATCCATGTTCTGCAACCAGTTAGGCGGCTCTTCTTCCAAATAGAGCTTGCCCTGCGTCATGGATTTCGCGAGTTCAGCGTATTGCTGCGCATTTTCGCCGCCGCATTCGAACACGTTGATAACGCTTACGCCATCCCACGAGCCCGAGTTGTAATGCTGCGTTGCAACGCCTACGAGGTTCGTGCCGAACAACAGAAACGCCGCGCCAACCCAAATCTCCACCGCAGCCACGCCAATAACGGCGATTTTGGTGCGACGCGGATGCTCGCGCAGCTGCGTGCGATACAGGCTCGACTTGGGGCGGAACGCGTATATGAGCGCCATAATGCACGCCGCGAGCAAGAAGCGCTCGCCGTTGAAGCTAAACGGTTCAGGCGCGTTAAGCACGGCCTTCGACATGTACAGAGGAGAGGTGACCTTCGTTTCCCCATCGTCGACGCCCACCTGAATGCGCAGCTTGTACACCGAGCCCGAAGCGTTGATGTTGAGGTATTTACTCTCTTCGTTGTTCGTGGAGACATACGTGACCGGCACGCCAGCCGTGTATTCATCGTCGTCGAAATACGTCGAGTGCGCATCGTCGGTAAACCAGATTTTCACGGGCACGTTTTGCGCCGACTGGTTCCCCGAAAAATCAAGCTTGATATTGTGCACGGGCACGCCGACGTAATCGAACTCAATCGTGTTGTCGATGGCCGAGATGCGCAGGCGATCATCGGCGGTTTCCTGCAAGTTTGATTGTTCGTTGACCGTGATGGGCTGCCAGGTGAGGCTGCGCCAATGGTTGAAGTTGAACACCACGACTTCGAGCGCCGCGGCGCACAGCAAAATAACGCAGGCGACCTTCGCGAAGTGCCGCAACCGCGCATGATGAGTGGCAATGAACTCGCCAAGTAATGTCAAGAAAGCATGCATGGAGCGCATTATACCCAAGGTCACACGCCGAATGAACGCTCGAGCCCGCACCCCCATGCGCACCACAAAAAAGCGCCTCCCGAAGGAGGCGCGGTGGGACAGTTACTTACGGGGAAACTGTCCCGGTTTTGTTTCGCAGCCGAATTACAGGCAGAGCAGAGCTTTCACGTCGACATAGACGGTGTCGACCGGACGATCACCATCGACGCTCTTCAGCAGGCCCTTGCCCTTGTAGTAGTCGATAAGGGGGCTCGTGCTCTTGGCGTACACGTCGAGGCGGTTGCGAACCGTGGCCTCGTTGTCGTCGTCGCGCTGATACATCTCGCCGTCGCACTTCGGGCAGGTGGCGTCGGCAGCGGTGCCGATGTAGCCGCATTCCTTGCAGCAGCGACGCTCGGTGAGACGCTTGATGATGACTTCGGGGTCAACATCAACGAGCAGGGCGGCGTCGAGGGGACGCTCGAGACGGGCCAGCATGTCGTCGAGGGCAACAGCCTGGGCCGTGGTGCGCGGGAAGCCATCGAGAATGAAGCCCTTCTCGCAGTCGGGCTCGCGCAGGCGCTCGTCCATGAGGTCGATGATCAGGCTATCGGGAACCAGGTCGCCCGCATCCATGTAGCCCTTGGCCTTCTTGCCGAGCTCGGTCTGGTTCTTCACCGCAGCGCGCAGGATGTCACCCGTGGAAATGTGGGGCGTGGCGAATTCCTCGACCAGCTTGGCGGCCTGCGTACCCTTGCCGGCGCCCGGGGCGCCCAACAAAACGATATTCATTCGTAAGTCCTTTCAACTTATGCAGTGGCCCCATTGTATCAGCTTGCGCGCATACATGAAGAAAACCCAGACAATGCGCGGAATCTTGCCGTCAACGACCAACGGGTGCTAATCGCTCCGAGATTCGAAACGTGCCGTAGCTGCTTTCGGGAAACCCGCTAGGCATTCAGCTTGTACAGGTCCCAAAGCCCTTTCAGCAGCAAATTCGGGTCATGCACGATTTCGCGGCGACACGCGGGAACAATCATGCGGCTCACGCCGCCCGTCGCAATAGCGGTCACGGGCTCGCCCAGTTCATCGGCGATGCGGTCGATCAGGCCATCGATGGTTGCCGCGTTGGAATACAACACGCCCGAATACATGCATTCGACGGTGTTCTTGCCAATAAGGCCCTTCGGCTTTTCAAACTTGATGAACGGCAGCTGCGAGCACTGCGCGGTAAGCGCGTCCTGCGAGATAACCACGCCGGGGTAAATAATGGAGCCGATATACGTGCGATCGCTCGTCACGACCGAGCACGTGTTCGCCGTGCCCATATCGAAAATCGCGAGCGCGCCGTCGTAATCGTTCACAGCGCCCGCTGCGTCGGCAATCATGTCGACGCCCAAACGCTCGGGCGTATCCATATCGATGGAGAACCCCAAATTCATTTTATAGTTCACCACAAGCGGCTCGAGATTCGTTTTCGCGCGAACCGAAGCCACAACCGATTCTGTGAGCTCGGGCACGACGGAAGAAACAACCGCGCCCGCCACATCAGAGAAATCGAAGCCGTGCATGGCGACGAGTGCCTCGAAGCCATCCATGAACTCGCGCACCGTGCGACGCTTGTCGGTGGGAAAACGCAGCTGGCTCGCGAGCTCGCCGCGCGTGGGCATAAGGCCCATCACCACATTGGTGTTGCCAATATCAACCGTAAGCAGCATGGCTACTCCCCTTCCGTTGACGCAGGGAGCGGGTCGAGCGAGAACAGCTCCGTCAAAAGCGCGTCGGCCGCATCGGCCTTCGAGAGCATAGGCAGGTCGACCTCGTGCTCGCGAGAGATGAGCGTGAGATGGTTCGTTGCCGTGCCAAAGCCCGCGCCTTCCTCACGCAAGCTGTTCGCGCAAATCATATCGACGTTTTTGCGCGTGAGTTTGCCGCGGGAGTTTTCGAGCACATTGCACGTTTCCATCGAGAAGCCGCACAAACGCTGCCCGGCCACACGATGCGCGCCAAGCCAGGAAAGCGTATCGGGCGTACGTTCAAGCTCGATGGACAAGTCGCCATCCTTCTTCTTCATCTTGTTGTCGGCCACCGTTTTCGGACGATAATCGGCAACCGCGGCGGCGGCGACAACCGCATCAAACTCGGCGTAACGGACGCTTACGGCATCGAAAAGGTCTTGCGCGCTCACGATGCTCACGAGTTCGACACCCTCGGGCGCTTCAAGCGAAACGGGACCGCTCACGAGCACCACCCGCGCACCGCGATCGCGCGCCACCTCGGCGATGGCATAGCCCATGCGGCCCGTAGAGTGGTTGGAAATAAAGCGCACCGGATCAATGGCTTCCTGCGTGGGCCCCGCAGT
>NZ_CDRRGL010000096.1:0-7320 GCF_977041755.1 Slackia sp. | reverse complement strand
CTTAGCGAAATGCCTCGCTCCCGCTCGCGCGCCGAAAACTAAATGCCTCGAGCTTTGAGGCTGTTCAGCAATCCGTCGTTGTCGATGATGTTCTGAATGAACTCGGGGAAGGGCAATGCTTGGAAGGTTTCGCCCGTGGTTTCGTCGGTAATCACGCCCGTGCCGAAATCGATAGACACGGTGTCGCCCGCAGCAATGGCTTCGGCTGCCTCGGCGCTCTCCAGAATGGGCAGGCCGATGTTGATGGCGTTGCGGTAGAAAATGCGCGCGAAGCTTGCGGCAATTACGCAGGCCACGCCGTTGTCTTTCAGCACGCGCGGCGCATGCTCGCGAGAAGAGCCGCAGCCGAAGTTCTTGTTGGCAACAATGATGTCGTCCGGCTTTACGTTCTTCACGAACTCGGTGTCGATGTCTTCCATCGCGTGCGATGCGAGTTCCTTGGGGTCGGCAATGTTGAGGTAGCGGGCGGGAATAATAACGTCGGTGTCGACGTTATCGCCATACTTGAAAACAGTGCCCCGAGCAGTCATTTTCATATGTGTTCCTTTCGTCGTTCTGACGAACGACGAAGAGGCCGACGCTGCGAGCGAGCCGGGCACCGAATCTTCGCCCGACTGGCCGAGCTCGCGTACTGAAGTACGCGTCGCTCAACCATTCGGCCGAATCTTCGGCGCCGGGCTCGCTCTCGCTGACTTTTGGTCGACCTGCTTCGTCAACGTGGTTCGAGCAAAGCTAAACGGCCTTCAGGCCGCCTGGCCTACAGAGAGGCCGGGTCGGTAATGTAGCCCGTGATGGCCGATGCGGCTGCAACGGCAGGGCTGGACAGGTACACTTCCGACTCCACGTGGCCCATGCGGCCTACGAAGTTGCGGTTCGTGGTCGAGATCGCGCGTTCGCCCGCGGCCAGAATGCCCATGTGGCCACCCAGGCACGGACCACAGGTCGGCGTGGAAATAATCGCGCCTGCTTCAATGAAGATTTCAGCCAGGCCTTCGCGAATGCACTGCAGTTCGACTTCCTGCGTTGCGGGCATCACGATGGCGCGCACGCCGTCGGCGACTTTGTGGCCCTTCAGAATCTCGGCGGCAATGCGCATATCTTCGATGCGGCCGTTCGTGCACGAGCCAATAACCGCCTGGTCGATTTTCACGTCGGCGAACTCGGTGACGGGCTTGGTGTTTTCGGGCAGATGGGGCGCTGCGACCGTGGAAGGAACGGTGGAAAGGTCGATGTCGATCACGCGCTCGTATTCGGCGTCGTCGTCAGCGGCAAATACGACCGGCTCATGCTGCGCGCGGCCCTTCATGTATTCAATCGTCTTCTCGTCGACGGGGAAAATGCCGTTTTTCGCGCCGGCCTCAATAGCCATGTTCGCGATGCTGAAACGGTCGTCCATTGAAAGCGATGCAATGCCTTCGCCCTGGAACTCCATGCTCTGGTACAGGGCACCGTCAACGCCGATCATGCCGATGATGTACAGAATCACGTCTTTGCCCGAAACCCAAGGGTTCAGCTTGCCCGTGAGGTTGAACTTGATGGCGGAAGGCACGCGGAACCAGGCCTTGCCCGTAGCGATGCCCGCTGCGCAGTCGGTGGAGCCAACGCCCGTCGAGAACGCGCCCAGCGCGCCATAGGTACAGGTGTGGCTGTCGGCGCCAATAATCACGTCGCCGGAAGCGACGATGCCCTGTTCGGGAAGCAGCGCGTGCTCAACGCCCATGCGGCCCACATCGAAGAAGTTCACAATGTCGTGCTTGCGTGCGAAATCGCGGCACTCTTTGCACTGCTCGGCGCTCTTGATGTCTTTGTTCGGAGCGAAGTGGTCCATAACAAGGGCGACCTTCGTGCGGTCGAACACCTTGTCCATGTCGGCCTTCTTCAGCTCGCGAATAGCTACCGGTCCGGTGATGTCGTTGGCGAGCGCGAGGTCGATGTTCGCCTCGATCAGCTGGCCGGGCACTACGGAATCGAGCCCGGCGTGCGCCGCCAAAATTTTCTGGGTCATGGTCATGCCCATATGGAATCCCCCTTAAGGATGGTTAGTGGCAATAAGTAAATGAGTGTTGAGGGGCGGTGCATACGCCTCGGGATGCCTGAAGCGTTGATCCCGAGGAAGCGCGCTCGCCCCTCAACGTGGGGCCGGGGAGTACGTCCCGGCCCCAAATGGTGCTACATGCGGTTCAGGGCAGAAATGAGGCCCTTGATGGATGCGGTAATAATGTCGTGATGCTCGCCCGCGCCCCAAACAATTTTGCCGTCCGGGTCCTCGACGCCCACGTAGGCCATAGCCGAGCTGTCGGAGCCGCCGGTCATGGCGTGTTCGCTGTAGCTTGCGATATGCGCCTTCAGCCCCAGCTTCTCCATGGCGTTGCACACCGAGTCGAGGCGGCCGTTGCCGTTGCCAATAACATCCTGCTCGTCGCCGTCAATCTTCACGGTCACGAACGCCTTGAATGCCTTGTTGTTCTCGGCATGCGTGAAGTGGAAGTCCATGAGTTCAATGTGGCCTTCGTGGTTCACGTAGTTCTCGTGGAAGATGCGATTCACTTCTTCGGGCGACAGTTCAGCATGCGTGTGGTCAGAAACGTCCTTAGAGGCGTAGCTCAGCTCTTCGCGCATTTTTGCGGGCAGCACGTAACCGAAGTTCTGCTCCAGAATGTAGCCGATGCCGCCTTTGCCCGACTGGCTGTTGATGCGAATGACGTCGGTTTCATAGTGGCGGCCCACATCGGTGGGGTCGATCGGCAGGTACGGCGTGGTCCAATGCTCGGGGTCATGTTCCTCGCGCCACTTCAGGCCCTTAGCGATAGCGTCCTGATGGCTGCCCGAGAAGGCCGCGAACACGAGCTGGCCAGCGTAGGGGCGGCGCGGCTCAACCTTCATATTGGTCACGCGCTCGTACAGTTCGACCAGCTCGGGCATGTTGGCGAAGTTCAGCTGCGGGTCAACGCCATGGGCGAACATGTTCATGGCGACGGTGATCAGGTCGGTGTTGCCCGTGCGCTCGCCATTGCCGAACAGGGTGCCCTCAACGCGGTCGGCGCCAGCCAGAATGCCCAGTTCGGTTTCGGCAACGCCCGTGCCGCGGTCGTTGTGGCAGTGCAGCGACAGCTCAACGGCGTCGCGGTACTTCAGATTCTTGCTCATGTACTCGACCTGCTGTGCGAACACATGCGGCAAGCTCATTTCGACCGTCGCAGGCAGGTTGATGATGGCCTTGCGGTCGGGGGTCGGCTGCCATACGTCCAGAACGGCGTTGCATACCTCGAGCGCGTACTCGGGCTCGGTGCCGGTGAAGCTTTCGGGCGAGTACTCGAAGCGGTAGTTGTCGTGGCCGGCTTCGTCAGTGAGCTCCTTCAGCAGCTTAGCACCGGTCAGAGCGATTTCCTTAATCTGCGCTTTGTCGCGCTTGAATACCTGTTCGCGCTGCGCGAGGCTCGTGGAATTGTATACATGAACGATGACGGGGGTCTTGCAACCCTCGAGAGCGTCGAACGTCTTCTTGATAATGTGTTCGCGCGCCTGGGTGAGCACCTGAATGGTGACGTCTTCGGGAATCATGTCGTTCTCGATGAGCGTGCGAGCCAGCTCAAATTCGGTTTCGCTGGCAGCGGGGAAGCCGATCTCGATTTCTTTGAATCCAATTTCGACGAGCTTCTTGAAGTATTCCAGCTTCTGCTCGAGGCTCATAGGAATGATGAGCGCCTGGTTGCCGTCGCGAAGGTCAACGCTCACCCACTTCGGGGCTTTCTCGATGTATTCCTTCTTCGCCCAGTCGTAGCACGGCTCGGGCGGCATGAAATATCCGCGTTGATACTTTACATGGTTGGGCATTCCGGTCATGGGAGGCTCCCTTTCTGTGGTTGGCCGCATGGCGGCACTTTTAGATTACAGACATGGAACGCTCTCGCTTTCATCCGGTCGTCGGCCGCACGAGGGCGCATATTCCGGGCATGCGAACGCACGCCCGGTTAAGTGACGAAGGGATTTATAAGGCGCAGACCCGTGGGGTGCCGAAGTGGCGCTTACAGGTGCGCCTGAATAAGCTTGGGGCGGAAGCCGGCGGCTTCAAGTGCCGTAACGATTTGATTTTTGTGGTCGGTGCCGTAGGCCTCGATGGTCACGCGCAGTTCGACGCCTTCATTGCGGTTCGTATTCACGAACTGGTTGTGGTCGAGGCGAATGACGTTGCCGTTCATGCTGGCGATGGTTTGCGCAACGCGAACGAGCTCGCCGGGGCGATCGGGCAGAAGCGTCGAAACCGTGAACACGCGGTCGCGCTGGATGAGGCCGTGCTGAATGACGGAAGACATGGTGATAACGTCCATGTTGCCGCCCGACAGAATCGAAACGACCTTCTTGCCGGTGAAGGGCAGGTGCTTCAAGGCCGCCACGGTGAGCAGGCCGGAATTCTCGACGATCATCTTGTGATTCTCGACCATGTCGAGGAAGGCGGAGATGAGCTCGTCGTCTTCGACGGTGATGATATCGTCGAGGTTCTGCTGAATGTACGGGAAAATCTTGTCGCCCGGCTCCAGCACGGCGGTGCCGTCGGCGATGGTGTTCGCGCTCGGCAGCTTCACCACATGGCCAGCTTCCAGGGAAGCCTTCATGCATGCGGCGTTAGCGGGCTCGACGCCAATGACCTTGATATGCGGGTTCAACAGCTTGGCCAGCGTAGATACGCCCGTGGCTAGTCCGCCGCCACCGATGGGAACCAGAATGTAGTCAACGAGCGGCAGCTCTTTCACGATTTCCATGGCAATGGTGCCTTGGCCCGTGGCAACTGCGGGGTCGTTGAAGGGATGGATGAAGGTGTAGCCGTTTTCTTCGGCCAGCTGCATAGCGTATTCGCAGGCTTCGTCGTATACGTCGCCGTGCAGAACGGCGGTGCCGCCGTAGTGCTGCGTGCGCTCGACCTTAATGAGCGGGGTCGTGGTGGGCATGACGATGGTTGCCTTGGCGCCATAACGGCTTGCGGCGAAAGCGACGCCCTGCGCATGGTTGCCCGCCGAAGCGGTAATAAGGCCACGCTCGCGCTCTTCATCGGTCAGCGTTGAAATCTTATAGTACGCGCCGCGTACCTTATACGCGCCGGTGCGCTGCATGTTTTCGGGCTTGAAGAATACCTTGTTGCCGGTTTGCGCGCTGAAGTGAGGGCTTTCGATGAGCCCCGTCTTCTGCGTGACCTCCTGCACTTTGGCAGATGCCTCTTCAAAAGCGTCGAGCGTGAGCATCTCGGTCATGTCGGTTACTTCCTTGATAATATCGTACTCTATCGTAGTAAAGCAGTATACTCATTTGCGCCGACAATGGAAGAATTCATGCACGAAACCTTGCGTGATGCTCACATTGTATGCGCATTCTCGCGAGGTCCGAGGGAGCGCGGCGCCCTTTTGCGCATTCGGTTTTCGGCAACGGCCGGAGCCTTCTGCTGCTCGTCCATTCGTATCGTGCATTCTTTCGGCAAGGACGCACGATAAGGAAAATACGCGCCAGATTGGTCGTCATTGCTGGAGTCGAGTGAAGGAAGGGACGTTTTCGACCGCCCTCGCAGCGCGGCGAACCTGCCTTGAGCAACACCTACATATATATGTAGTAGAGTTGCCGCAACACAGCCACAAAGAAGGAGGCTTTCAATGAAGACCATTTCTACCCCTAACGCCCCTGCAGCCGTCGGCCCTTACGCCCAGGGCAATATCGTGAACGGCCTGCTGTTCGCATCGGGCCAAATCGCCCTGGTTCCCGAGACGGGCGAGCTGGCTGGCGACACCATCGAAGCCCAGAGCCGACAGGTCATGAAAAACGTCGGCGCCTTGCTCGAAGCCGCTGGCACCGACTTCGACCACGTGGTAAAAACCACCTGCTTCCTCGACGACATCAACGACTTCGCCGCCTTCAATGCGATTTATGCCGAATCGTTCGGCGAAACGCTGCCCGCCCGTTCGTGCGTCGCAGTCGACAAGCTGCCCAAGGGCGCCCTTGTTGAGGTCGAGGTCATCGCCGAGGTCGTGGGGTAGTTCGTGGCAACGCAAGAAACTCCGTTGTTCAAAATCCACGATGCGACGGTGCGTCGCAAGGAGAAGGTCATTCTGCATGTCGACGACTTTGAGCTTGCGGAAGGCGAGAACATCGCGCTGCTCGGCCCGAATGGTGCTGGCAAGTCGACCTTTATCCAGCTGCTCACTCGTGAGGTGTTGCCGTTGCACCGCGATGTGCCGCCCGTGATTTTCCGCGGCCAAGAGCGACCGTCGCTCGCCGATATCAAGGCGTGCTTCGGCGTGGTGAGTAACACGATGCACGATCAGGTGCGCGTTCACCTGCCTGCACGCGATATCGTGTGCGGAGGCCTGTTCGGCACGCTCGGCATTCCGCGTCACGTTCATGCGACCGAGGCCGATTTCAAAAAAGCCGAAGAGCAGCTTGAACGTTTGGGCATTGGTGAACTTGCCAATCGCGACATTATGACAATGTCTACGGGCCAGGTGCGCCGCGTGCTCGTCGCGCGCGAGCTCATCCATGATCCGCAGGCGCTCATTTTCGACGAGCCATGCACGGGCCTCGACCCCGAAGGCATGTATCAGCTGCGCGGCGTTATGCGTCAGCTGGCATCCGAGGGCCGATCGGTCATTTTGGTCACGCATTATCCCGAAGACATCATTCCCGCCATCAATCGCGTGCTCCTTATTAAGGACGCGGCCATTTATGCCGACGGCAAAAAGGAAGAGCTTCTCACGGGCGATTGCATGACGGAACTTTTCGGTGTGCCCTTGGCTGTCGAAAGTAACCACGGCTGGTATTCGCTTCGTGAGAAGTTTGACGAAGGCGAATAAGGAAGCTCCAACGATAGGGGAAGCGCCGCTCGCATGATGAACGCGGAAGGACCCCTGGCCTGAAGGTGAGCCCAATCCTTCTACTTATATAAGTGGTTGAATACACGCAGCCGAGTCGATCGCCCCGGAGGGCCGAGACGCGCAAGCGCCGGGCCTCCGAGGCGGTTGCGTCTATGGGCCGAGGCGAAGCGCCAGGACTGCGGGGCGGGGCGAAACGCCAGGTCGGGGGCTCACCTCCCGCCCCGCATCCCCCGTCCCCCCGCGCTCCACCGCGCTGGAGTTGTCGGCATCCTGTGTGCGGGCGGGTTTCCCGCACCCGCCGCGCCGGGGGCGCGTATAATACCGAACTCGCCGCCGCGAAGGGCCCAAGCCCGGACGGCGCGGCGCCCCGCGGCCCGCGGGACGGCCGGGAAAAACTTTCTGAAAAAAGTTCTTGACACGGCCGAGCGCGCAAGGTAGTATTCAATCTTGCGCCAAGCGGGAACGC
>NZ_CDRRGL010000095.1:0-7338 GCF_977041755.1 Slackia sp. | reverse complement strand
GCCAACCACATACCTTCGAATGGCAACACGTGCGTAAAAGTCACCATGACGCCATGCGAACGCGAGGAACCGAAGCCCCACGGAGCCGAACCGAGCACAGGAGTCAATGGGCCACCGCACACGGATTCCCATCACACACCGATTCCCGCCACGCATGGATCAACTGAGGCGTTCGCCTGAAGCGCCGTCTGCGCAACAACGAGCCCCCATCGCATACGGAATAGTTACTCACCCAGCGCGCTTTTCTCGAACAGCTCGATGAGCGCATTCTTGCCCGCTGCGCCCGTTTTCGCATACACGTTCTTCACATGGCTCCATACCGTATTTTCCGAAATCACGAGCTCTTCGGCGATATGCTTCGCCGAACGACCGCGCACAAGGTACGAGCATATTTCTGTTTCGCGCGGAGTAAGGCCGTAGATTTGGGCAAACGATGCAAGCTCACCGCGCCAATCGGGCTCCGCAGCGCTTTCGGCGGCAGCGCCAATGCCCGCTTCCTTTTGAGCGGCATGCCCTTCGGCAGAGCTACGCTGATCGACGTTCAATTGACCATCGGCCATGAGCGCATTCTCGATTTGACGCCCTTGCGCCGTCGTATCGCTTGACGATGAAACATACGGCAAGGCCGCGCCCGCCGAGACAGCGCTTTCCCGAAGAGCCTCCGCCGTCGTATCTCCAATCGCCTCATTGTCCCCGAGGCGCACGTTCGCTCTAACATCGCCCGATGCCACGGAACCTTCCGCTCCATCCCCTTCTGAAGCGCCGCCGAACACGCGACCGCCTTCAGTCGATTCGGCGCCAGGCACCGACGCTCCCCCGCCGGCGATTTCACGCTCCGAATGGCGCATGGCGAACACAAATGCAATGCCAAGCGGATACAGAGCAACGAATGCGAGCAGTGTGAGCAGCGAAACGCCTCTGCTTGCCGAAAACGCGCCCACAACCAAACCGGCCGCCAACCCAAACGCGAGAAACGCGTTCGACCCTATGAGATAAATGCCCGAAAGCGCAAAGCTGCTCACGCCCGTTTCGCGTGACGCATTCGCAATATAGAACAAGAACAACATGCCGCACACGTCATAGCACATGATCATAATGGTGCCCGAAATAGGACCTAACGCATCGCCGATGAAAGGCATGAGCGAAAGCACCACGAGCATTACCGGCAAACATGCCTTGTACGCCGCCGCGGGATTGCCACGTCGTGATGCGACAAGCGCAATGGCGGAAGCTACCGCAGTCGACGCGAACAGGGGCGCCGCCATGGAAACGTCGCCGACGATATGCTCGGAAGACGACCCCAAAACCGACGTATGCAAAATGCCCACCACGCCAACGAGCGCGAACAGGCACCAGTAGTCAGGCCCAAAGGTGAGCAGAATGCGTCGGACAGGTATCGTCTCACCTGCGGATTGCGCAACAGCGCGCGCACCGCCAACAGCCTCGCCTAAAGATTGCGCGGCATTGCCTGCGCCATGGTCCCCCAATGCCGACGTGCGAGCAGACTCATGCGCCAATGCAACCGACACGCGATAGCAGACAAGCGAACAAGCTGCCATGGCGCACACAATCAAATCGAACGCAAGGCCGTACCCGAAACAGAAAGAGCCAGCGACAATGAAAGCCTGCAAAACCAAGCCGCACACCATGCATATATGAGAGCGCTCGCTCTCTTGCATGGAAAATATATCGAGCCAAGCAATCGAAACCACCGTTTGCCCAATGCCGTAGAGAACGCCCAGAAGCGGCGCCATCTCGAGCGCAACGCCAGCCTGCGCGAAAACCGCCGAAGCGGCGAACCCCGCCACGAGCGCGGCAACGCCCGGCCACATCGCAAACGAGCCCGGCTTCACCGCGCCGCGACATGCAAGCGCGATGACGAGAGAAGCGACGATGATTGAAGCCGCCTCGCTCGCGAACATGAACCAGAGCTCGGTGACGAAGCCCACGCTCTGCCCCACCGACCCCATGGCCGATAAATATCCCAACGAAGTGGCCGCCTTTGCCAAGCCGAAGCCCACAATGGTCGCAGCCGCTTCCTTTTTACGTTGCTCTTCCATAATCCCTCCCCATATGGAACATGCCTATTGTAGCGCCTCCACGGGAGTCTTTCGGACATCGTTACGAACATTGTTATTCTCAATGACCCATTTATCAGGCTTTTTGCAAATATCACCGATAGTCGGTGAGGACTTCGTTGAGCGATGAGAGTAGGTTTGGGCCCATACGAGGCAGGCAAAGCATGGAAGGCTTTGCGCAATGCGAATACCGAAAACGGTAAAACAAGCCAACGGCACGCATTGGCCTTCAATAACAAGGAGGGGTTTCATAATGGAACTTTCACGCCGTAATTTCTTGAAGGGCACCGGCGCTCTTGCGGGCATTTCCGCGATGGGCGCAATTGGACTGGGCTGCTCGCCCGCGGCAAATCAGGGAACCGAGGCAAAGGGCGGTAAGGCCGAAGCGCCGAAGACGCCGGCAGAAACTACGCCCACCGCGCTGAAAGAAGCAACCGACGGCAAGTTCACCGCCAAGGCTATGGGCCACGAGAATTACGTCTACGTCGAAGCCACCATGGCGGGCGGCGCCATCGCGAACCTGCGCGTGCTTGCCCACGACGAGACCGTCGGCGTTGGCAGCCTTGCAACCGAGATGTGGCCTGCGAAGGTCGTCGAGACCCAGAACCTCGACGTTGACGCCATTTCCGGTGCAACCACGACGTGCACCGCTATCAAGAATGCTGCCATCGAGGCCATTTCCAATTCCGGCGCCGACGTCTCGCAGTTCCAGAAGGGCGCTCAGGCTCCCGAAAAGGGCGAAGACCAAACTATCGATACCGACGTCGTGATCATGGGCGCGGGCACCGCAGGCCTCACCGCCGCGACCCGTTTGCTCGAGAAGGGCTTCAAGGTCACCCTTTTCGAGAAGCAGGACATCCCCGGTGGCTCCATGTCCATGACGTATTCCGGTCTCGCATGTGCCGGCAGCCAGCTGCAAAAGAATTACTCGCTCGGTCGCTTCGACTCCAGCCCGTTCTTCGACAAAGACGCAATGCTCGGCGTACTCAAGGGCCTCGTCGTTCCCGAGAACGACCGTTTCGACGGAGCCATGCCTTACGACGATGCCTTGTACACCACTTCGCCTGCCCTGGTCGATTGGCTGCATGAAATCGGCGTCGGCTTCTACAGCATGGGTGTGAACAAAGCCTACGGCGTGACCCCGTACCTGGCCCCCGGCTGCTATGAAGGCGGCTGCGGCTACGCCATGCAGTACCTCGTCGACCGCATTGGCGCCTTGGGCGGAACCATTATCTACGGCGCGAAGGTGACCGACATCACCATGACCGAAGGCCGCGCAACGGGCCTCGTCGCCGAGGGCAAGGGCGGCGAAACTTACACCGCCACCGCCAAGGCTGTTCTTCTGGCATCGGGCGGCTTCGGCGCCAACCAGGAAATGGTCGACGAATACTACCCGCAGTACAAGGGCCGTTCGTTCAACTGCTGCCCCGCCTCCACGGGCGACGGCATCGTGCTCGGCCAGAAGGTCGGCGCGGGCATCGAGTGCATGGGCCGCGAGCTTGGCGCTTACATGTCTACGACCGCCCAAGCCGGCAGCCGCATGGAGATCGCCTTCATGTATCAGACCACACCGGGCATCATGGTGAACGCGTCGGGCGACCAGTTCGGCAACGTGATGAGCGCGAACCACTTTGTCATTGGCCGCGCCCTGTGCGACGACGCCAACGGCGGCAAGTTCTTCTGGATTACCGACGAGTCGGGTGCCGTCACCACCATGAACAACCTCACCTATGCGTTCGACACCTACAAGGCCGTCTTCGAGCGCGGCGACATGGTTCACTATGCGTCCGTCGAGGAAGCCGCCGAGGCTCTGGGCCTAACCAACCTGCAGCAGACCCTCGACACGCACAACGCCCATGCTCTCGCAGGCGAGGAAGACGAGTTCAAGCGCAAGAAGCTCCCCTACATCGACACGCATGACGGCGTGTGGGTGTGCGGCATTGAGCCCACGTTCTACCTCACCACGGGCGGCTTGGCTATCGACACCTCCGCGCATGTTCTCACCGACGACGGCAGCACCATCGCGGGCCTCTATGCCGCGGGCGATGTGTGCGGCTCCATCGAAGAGAAGGACGGCAAGCAGTACGGCATGGGCTTCGACGCAGCCATGAACTTTGGCTACATCATGGCCGAAACCGTGGCTTCGGAAATCGCCTAGCCCCCTCTTTCAGCCCCTCCATTCCTTGGGGAGCCCCTCGATAGCTTCCCAAACCCAGAAAGCCGACCCATTTCGGGTCGGCTTTCTTATTGGAAATCAACTGTCAGGAACCTGTTAAATGCTCGCAGCGTTTAACAGCTGAGGGGTGCCGAAATCCGTACATGGCCTCAAGCATGGGGCTTGCACGAGCTACGCTTTCGAGCATTACACCAGCAGACCACAATCTGTTAAATGCTCGTAGCGTTTAACAGGTTTCAACCAGCAACGCCCACACCTCAAAGCGTGCTCGCAACCTGTTAAATGCTGCGGGCATTTAACAGGTTTCAACAGGTTGCGCGCGGGCAATGGGAAGCACCGCTAGAACAGGCCGCAGGTGAAAAGGAATTCCAAGCTCTTCAACTTGCTACCGACATGCTCGCGTACCCACGCCTGGCACAAATGAAGAATCTCGAAGGAAATATGGCGCGGCACCTCACGCTGCGCAATCTCGTCAAACGTCGACATCATAAGCCAGTGGGCCCACGAAAGCACGTCGCTTCCCACTTGCACGGTATCAGAAAACATGAGGCAATCGCGGCACACGGCGCCGCCTTCCGCAGGCGAAAATGCAACCTGCACGCGAGAATCATCGCTCGCGAGTGGCCGCCCACACATCACGCATCGATTCAAGCTCGGACGAAAACCCGAAAACGCAAATGCCTTCAGCATAAATGCCGCACATACCGCGAGCGCCCCCGTCGCATCGCACGATTCCGCATGCTCAAGCGCAGAGGCGCTCAGGTCATAGAGGCGAGGCGATTCCAAATCGGGCTGGGTCAGTCGCGTAAGCAAGTCGACGATGGGGGCCGCAGCTGCCGCATGCTCCATGTCTTCCCGCACGCCAATATGAGCATTGAGCAGTTTTGCCTCTTTCACAATGTCGAGGCTTTTGCCGCATACGAGCAGCAAATCGACTTCCGAAAAAATCTCGAGGCGCGAGGCGAACGATGAGTTTGGCTTGCGCGCACTTTTGGCAACCGCACGAACCTGACGGCCATCTTGGGCCAGAAGCGTAACGATCAAATCGGTTTCGCCGAGTTTCGTTTTGCGCAGCACCAACGCCTGAAGCGAATACGTATCTGCCGCCATGACCCACTCCCCTTCCAAACAAAAAAGCCGCCTTGAAAAGACGGCTTTCATTGTATATCAGCACAGCTTCACGTGAACGGCCGCCCAACATTCCAGGTACCGTGGCGCGAAAACACCGCAGAACGCGAACTTACGCACGGTCGGCGATTTCCTTCGAAATTTCCGCGACGAATTCCTCGATAGACTTTTGCACGGTCTCGTTCGAGCAGTCGCGTACGGAAATATTGCCCTCCTCGGCTTCCTTCTCGCCCAAAATGAGCATGTAGGGAACGCGATCGACGCCCCGGGCCTCGCGAATCTTGTAGCCGATCTTCTCGTCGCGATCGTCGACCACCACGCGCACGCCGGCCTCTTCGAGCTTGGAAGCAACCTGGTGAGCGTAGTCGCGCGACTTCTCGGACACGGGGAGCACCTTCACCTGCACGGGCGAGAGCCACGTGGGGAATTTGCCCGCGAAGTGCTCGATGAGGATACCAATGAAGCGCTCGATGGAGCCGTAGCATACGCGATGCAGCATGATGGGGCGCTTCTTCGAGCCGTCGTGGTCGGTGTACTCGAGGTCGAAGTTGAGCGGCATCTGGAAGTCGAGCTGCACGGTGCCGCACTGCCAGGTGCGACCGAGCGAATCTTCCAGATGGAAGTCGATCTTCGGGCCGTAGAAGGCGCCGTCGCCCTCGTTGACCTCGTAAGGCATATTGAGCCTCTCGAGGGCGGCCTTCAAGCCGCCTTCTGCCGCAGCCCAGTCTTCGTCGGAACCCATGGAATCGTCGGGACGGGTGGAAAGTTCCACATGGTATTTGAAGCCGAACTTCTGGTACACCGAATCGATGAGGTTCACGACGCCGATGATTTCATCGGTGAGCTGGTCGGGGCGCACAAACAGGTGCGCGTCATCTTGAGTGAAGCAACGAACGCGGAACAGGCCGTGCAACGCGCCGCGCATTTCATGGCGGTGCACAATGCCCAGCTCGCCTGCGCGAATAGGCAGGTCACGATAGCTGTGCGGCTTCGAAGCGTACACGAGCACGCCGCCCGGGCAGTTCATGGGCTTCACGCAGTACTCTTCCTCATCGATGATGGTGGAGTACATGTTGTCTTTGTAGTGGTCCCAATGGCCCGAGGTCTTCCACAGCTGCTTGTTCATGATGAGCGGCGTGGAAATCTCAACATAGCCGGCCTTGCGATGGATCTCGCGCCAGTAGTCGATGAGCGTGTTTTTCAGAATCATACCGTTGGGAAGGAAGAACGGGAAGCCGGGAGCCTCGTCGCGCATCATGAAGAGGTCCATTTCGCGGCCGATCTTGCGATGGTCGCGCTTCTTGGCCTCTTCGAGCACGCGAAGATGCTCGTCGAGCTCTTCTTTAGTGGCGAAGGCGGTGCCGTTGATGCGAGTGAGCATCTTGTTGTTCTTGTCGCCCTTCCAATAAGCGCCCGAAACGGCCGTAAGGGTAAAGGCCTTCAGGGCCTTCGTGTAGCAAATGTGGGGGCCGACGCACATGTCGATGTAGTCGCCCTGCTGGTAGAAGATGATGCGAGCGTCATCAGCCAAGTCGCCGATGTGCTCGACCTTGTACTTCTCGTTGCGCTCTTCCATGAGCTTGATAGCCTCTTCGCGCGGAAGCTCGAACGTCGAGAACTTCAGGTTCTCTTTCACGATCTTCTTCATTTCGGCTTCAATCGCAGGAAGGTCTTCCTCGCTGATTTTCTTGTCACCCAAATCGACATCGTAGTAGAAGCCGTTATCGGTCGCGGGACCATAGGCGAAGTCGGCCTCGGGATAGAGGCGTTTGATGGCCTGCGCCATAATGTGCGCCGCGGAATGGCGCACAACGTGCGTGACCTCTTCCTCGGGCAGCTCGGCGACGGTACCGTCGTTGTAAAGGGCCTTCATAGGGCTATCTCCTCTCGAATGCGAATACGCATACGTTACTGAAATCGAGTTCCAATTATAGACAGACGGCGTGCGGGAACAAG
>NZ_CDRRGL010000094.1:0-7440 GCF_977041755.1 Slackia sp. | reverse complement strand
GGGTCCTTTGGACGCGTGCTGAATTCATCGATATCGCGCACGTACCAGCTGCTGCTTTGGAAATCGGGATGCAGATTCGCACCGCGATAGGCATTCGTTGGCGTACCCACAATAAGCTCGTCATCGAAAATCATGCAGCTCATGTGTTCAAGAATATGATTGACGACCTTCGCGCGGAAAACGGGCACCGCATCGCCCGCAAACTGCTTGTAAGCCTGCGTTTGCAGCACCAAATGCTCGGCCGTAATACACGGCGTGGTGTTGAAATGGCGTTCCCTCATGCGATCGATACGTGGCGTACGCATTGCATTCCTCCATATAACGAAAAAGGCGGCCTCGGGCGAAATGCCGCAAGCCGCCGATCGCGCACGCGAAACGTCAGCTTCGATAGCACTCCGCGTTCCCGCGACAGTGCGACGGGTATTCCCCGCCGCCCCAAGGCGCCGCACACGAACCCATGCGGTCCCTTCGGCTTTCGGCCTTCGCCATCACGGCAAGCTGGTTCGGCTTACCACCGCGATTGAATGCTCGAAAGCGGCCTCTATCAAAGCGATAAAATTGCAGATGTCAGGGTAACGCACTTGCTAAAGCTTTCGTTTCAAAAACGTTAACAAATTCGTTTTTTCATATTGAACGCCGGTCAAAAGCCCCTGTAGCTGAAACTAGGCGAACATCATGAAGATTTTCGCAAGCAAAAATCCGATAAAACCGCATGCCGGAAACGTGATGATCCACGCCATGAGCATGTTTTTCGCAATAGACCAATTCACACGCTTGAGCGATTTCGCGGCGCCCACGCCCATAATGGCAGACGTGTTGCAGTGGCCCGTCGACACCGGCATGCCGGTAAGACTCGCAACCAGAAGCGTAAACGTCGTGGAGAAGTTCGCCGCACAGCCCTGATATTTCTCGAGCTTCACCATATCCATGCCGACCGACTTGATGATGCGCTTGCCGCCCAAAATTGTGCCGAGCGAAATGGCGGCGGAACAAATAACCATAATCCACAGCGGAAAGCCGCTCGAATCGGGCGTGGAGCTACCGAACGAAAGCGCGATGCCCAGCATGGCGATAGACATGAATTTCTGACCATCTTGAGCGCCGTGCAAGAAGGAAAGCGCCACCGCTGCAATGTCTTGAATGATGGTGAAAAGCTTATTGGCCGCCTGGCGTTGCACGAATTTGAAAATCCACTCGATGAGGCGCGTGAAAAGCCAGCCAAGCACGAAACCAGCGACCAAGGAGAAAACCATGCCGTAAATGACCTTCGCCCATTCGGCGGGAACGACGCCTGCCCAGCCGTTCATGGCAATGGCGCCACCGGTAATGCCGGCGATCAACGAATGCGATTTCGAACACGGAATGCCAAAATACCAACACGCGATGCCCCACAAAATGGCGCCTATCATAGCCGCAACCAGAGCGTATAACGCTGAATTAGTATCACCTGAAAAGTCGACCATGCCAAACATGGTTTTCGCCACAGCGGTAGAGATATAGGTCATGCCCACAAGGCCCACGAAATTAAACACAGCGGCAAGCGCAATAGCGGCATTCGGGGAAAGACAACGAGTAGAAACGACCGTCGCGATAGCGTTCGGGGCATCAGTAGCGCCAGAAACTGCAGTTACGCCAATGACCAGAATCAAAATGACGAACAAAATGGGCTGAGCCATTGCGTGCGACAAAAAATCAAAAAACGTGAGAGCCACGAAGCACCTCGTATGTAAAAGCGGCCAAATGCATGACACGGCTTATTGTACCGAAGTTTTACCCATGTTTTACGAACACGCACAATCTGGGGAAAAGTCACGAATGCGGCACAACTTCCATCTTGGCACGACTCACTAGAAAGTTGCTATGCCTACATATGGCATTTCAGCGGTTCTGGGTCTCGCTTTTTGACACGAACGCATCGTTGCGCGCCTGCGGCAACATTAATGCGATACGATGCAACCAAAACAAGAAACGAACCAAGGCTCGATCTTTGATACGACGAGATGGAAGGAACGAAATGGCATCTCAATCTACCATCGGCATTATTGGCGCAATGGATGTCGAAGTCGCACTCCTCAAGAAGCATATGCAGGAATGCTGCGAAGTGCATACGGCCGCATTTTCCGGCATGGAATTCATCGAAGGCGTCATTGGCCAGACGAGCGTCGTCGTTGTGAAGTGCGGCGTGGGCATGGTCAACGCAGCCACCTGCACGCAAATCCTCATAGACCGTTTCGGCGTGGGAGCAGTGCTCAACACCGGCATCGCTGGCTCGCTCGACGCGGCCATTGAAATCGGCGATGTGGTTGTGGCGACCGATGCAGTGAACCACATCATGGACGTAAGCAACCTGGGTTACGCCGTGGGCCAAACGCCGGGCGCCGACACGCTCGCCTTCCCCATGAATGAAAAGCTCAGCTGCGCCGTCGTCGACGCTGCAGCCAAGATTGGCGTGACGACGCATAGGGGCCGCGTCGCATCGGGCGACCGTTTCGTATGCAGCGATTCCGAAAAGCAGCGCATCACAAAAGCCTTCGACGCCAAATGCTGCGAGATGGAAGGCGCCGCCATCGCGAACGTGTGCCACCTTGCGAACACTCCCTGCGCAATCGTGCGCGCAATTTCCGACAAGGCCGACGGGTCATCGAGCGTCGACTATCCCACCTTCGAAGCCCAAGCAGCACATCATTGCGCCGAACTTGTGATCCACGCAATCTCGAGCCTCGCATAAAAAGGGTTCGCTATACCAAGAAGGCCGGACGAGCATTAAGCGCGTCCGGCCTTTTCGTTCGCAACCAGGATTCCCTCACGCCCGCTGCATCAATAAAGGGCGAAGCCTGGATAAGAGAAAACGATTCTACGATTTTTTCCGCTCGGGAATATCGCCATGGCGATACGCTTCAAGCAAACGCTCCAAATCGGCAACGTGCGCCTTGAGCTTCGCGCCCGTATCGGTATCGGCAACAAGCGTGCGCACGCCCACGCGTTCCACCACGCGACGCGAAGAATGAATATCAAGCTCACGCTCAACGGCGGCTTGGGCCGATTCGAGGGGCTCGTGCGCGGCGAGCACAAAACCGTGCGAATTCGAGATAAGCGTATAGCCCGCAATGCCCGTTGTAGACTGATACGCTTTCGAGAAACCACCGTCGATCATGATGACCTTGCCATTGCACTTCACCGGGTCTTCGCCATCTTTCACCTTCACGGGTACATGGCCGCAAATGATATGAGACGTTTCAGGGTCAAGACCAAAATCACGGAAGATACCCGCAAACACGTCCTCGTTGTCGAGAAGCGTATAGAAGGGGTTCTTCACCTCTTTGCGCGCTGCCTTATCGGCAATAAGATAGAGCTCGAAAGTTGCCATCTTGCTCTTCGCGAACAAGGGAGACCCCTCGCCCAGCCACAAGTACCACAGCATATCGGCGCCGCGCTTGCGCATTTCAGCATCCTCGTCGAAAAACGCGATGCGCACCCATCGCTCCATTTCGTCATAGAGTGCGCGGCCCTTAAGCTTCTTACCGAAAACATCGACTTCTTTCAAACTGCCATCAGCATTCAGGGGAACGCATGCATGGAACAGCAGGTTGCCGTTGTCGATTTTATAAAGGCTGCCCGTTTTCAGGAAGAAACGCATATGGCGCTGCAGCTTTTCGCACCCTGTGAACGCAGAAACCAAGCGATCCATGACGTCGCGCTCGCCAGGCGTGAGCTTATATGGGTCGCAAGGATCGATGGTCGGGAACATCTTGTCGGTCAGTTCGTATTCAACGCCGTCGCACACCACAGTGCCGCGTTCGTAATCGATCTTATCGAGCAGCTTGCGACTCTGGAGGCCGAATGCCGGGTTCTCATCGATAAGCGCGCCTTCGACCTTGAATTGAATGATGGCCATCGCCTTTTGGATTTTCACGTTCATCAGAATCTCGGCTTCTGACATGGTGTCAGGGTGGCCCTTCAGAGCGAAGCCGACGCAGGGGTCGTCCTTATACGCATCAAGCGCGAATCGAGCCAAAGGCAAAATATTGATTCCGTAGGCATCTTCGAGAATCGAAAGGTTTCCGTAACGTGCGCAGTTTCGCACGACATGAGCAATACAGCCGCGTTGGCCGAGCGAAGCGCCCATCCACACGATGTCATGATTGCCCCACTGAATATCGACCGAATGGTGATCGATAAGGGCCTCCATAATCGCATCAGGATGAGGGCCGCGATCGTAAATATCGCCAATAATGTGCAATCGTTCAATGGCCAAGCGCTGAATCAGCCCACACAACGCTTCAACAAATGCAGGCCCCCTGCCAGTTCTTACAACGGCATCGACGATGGCAGCGTAATACGCTTCTTTATCGAAGTTGCGCGTATCGGCATACATAAGCTCTTCGATGATGTAAGCGAAGTCTTCGGGCAAGGCTTTGCGAACACGAGAACGGGTGTATTTACGCGCGGCACGTTTGCATACGGCAATCAGACGCGGCAGCATTTTTCCATACCACGCAGCCACATCTGAAACCTTCGAAAGCTCCAAACGAGATTTCTCACGGGGGTAATAAATCAGCGTTGCGAGCGTGCGCTTTTCTTCCTTCGAGAGTTCGTCGCCAAACACGTCATCGATCTTCAGGCGAATCGAGCCCGAGCCATTTCGAAGGATGTGCGAGAACGCCTCGTATTCGCCATGAATATCGGAAGCGAAGAACTCCGTGCCCTTCGGCAAATTAAGAATCGCACTCAGGTTTATAACTTCGGCGGACGCTTTTGCGACCGTAGGAAACGAGCGAGAAAGAAGTTCAAGATAGCGCTTTTCAGCAGCATCCATACACAGGCCTCCTTGACCAATCGCCTGCAACAGCAGCTCGATTTTCAAACAGTTGAATTCATGGTACCGCGAGAAAAGAAGTCATGCCCCCAAGGAATACCAAACGGTGTATTTCATCGACGAAAAGGCGAAGGAACACATGGAGCATATGGCCATATCTGTTTGGAATACATGCGAAAACCGCCATTCGACGCATTGGTGTTACAAAGAATAATTTTGGTATCATGCCTAACGGCAGCGTAAAGTTGATGATATGTTTACGCTTTATCATTATCAATTTACCTTGTAAAGCTCCCCTGTTTGCGCATTGTTCTTTTCCACAGTGGAACAATTCAAAGCAAATGCGCTTTTCCTAAACGAACCGCCTGGAATTGTCCGATTCAGGTACGCTGTCACTATGAAAGAAATCGGCAATCATGCATGAGGGAGAAGACATGGCACCGAAATCGGTCGAGCTACGCGAAACAAATGCGGGACTAACCCTCGTAGGCGACAACATGGAGCTGCGTTGCGATTTCGAAGAGATGCTTCCCCGTATAAAACCTGGACGGCTTCAGCAAGAGTTGCTTGTAAAGGCGGCGAAAGTCAAAGGGACGCAATCCCCTACCGCCATCGACTGTACTGCCGGCCTTGGCCAAGATTCCTTTTTGCTCGCCGCAGCAGGCTTCACGGTGCGCATGTTCGAGCGCGACGAAACCATCGCGGCGCTTCTGGAGGATGGCCTTTCGAGGGCTGGTAATAACCCGGTGGTATCTGGCATAGCGAAAAGAATGTCGCTCGAACGTGGCGACAGCCTTCAGTACCTCGCGGCACTCGTGAAATCGGACGATGTACCTCCCGACGTGATTTACCTTGATCCAATGTTTCCCGCACGCCAAAAAAGCGCTGCGGTGAAGAAGAAGTTCCAGCTCCTGCATGTGCTCGAAAACCCCTGCGATGAAGCGGAAGAAGAAACGCTTATCCGCGCTGCGTTCGCAGCCGGTCCCCGCAAGGTCGTTATTAAGCGCCCCGTGAAGGGGGGACACCTTGCCGGGATAAAGCCAAGTTACTCGATTACGGGCAAGGCGGTACGTTACGACGTGCTGGTTCCGCCAAGCACGAAGCTCCAATAAAAAAAGCGATGCGCTCTATGTCGCGCATCGCTTTTCAAACGATATAGAACTAAAGCAATAAAGGACGCATTATTCATCCCAGGGATGCGACGTAAGATGCCAACCATCGCAGTAGGGACACCGGTAAACAGACAAGCCGCGCTTGCCATTATGCTCACACCACGCAAGATTTTCTTCGGCCTCCGCACGCGAAGCATAACGGTTCTTCGACTCGCATGCCTTGCGACGACGCGCCGCCTCATGATCGGCGCTGGCCCTTTCCCGATGCGCCTCTTCGCGCGCGAATATATCATCCATGCCGGGAAAATCATCCAGTCCAGCAGCAAACTCCGCTTTCTGCTTCGACCATGACGAACGTTTTTTGCTGCCCATGGCGCCCTCCTCGAATGCAGCCAATAATTCCTATAGACCATCTTCCATAACACGCGAAACGTTCTATATTTCCGACGCAATACCACGCACAGCGCTTTCCGCGATTCAACCTACCACTATAATAGCTAACCGCTCCGAAATAGCGACAGAAAGACTACCGTGCAAAGCATCGCCCCAAACCACAATAACCAAAAGAAAATTGCCCTCATCAACGACATCACCGGCTTCGGCAGGTGTTCCGTCGCTGTGCAATTACCCATTATTTCCCAGCTGGGCGTGCAGTGCTGCGTGCTGCCAACGTCAATCTTAAGCAATCACACGGGCTTTCCGAGCTACAGTTTCCAAGATTTCACGCCCCATATGCACGAGCATATTGATGAGTGGCGCAAACTCAACCTACAATTCCGTGGCATTTGCACCGGGTTTCTCGGTTCAGCCGAGCAAATTTCAATCGTGCGCGATTTCATCGACGAATTTGGCGGTGACGACTGCGTAACGCTCGTCGACCCCGTTATGGGCGACGAGGGAAAGGCCTACGGCACCTATACGCCTGAAATGTGCGAGCGCATGGCCGAACTCGTTGCCCATGCCGATATCATCACGCCCAACATCACCGAGGCGTGCATCCTCGCAAACGTCGATTACGACCCACATATGAGCTTCGACGACGCCTTCTCGCTCGCCCAAAAGCTGTGCGATATGGGCCCGTCTAAAGTCGTTGTGACAGGAGTCGAACACGGATCAAGCATGTCGAATGTATGCTTTGAACGAGGGAGGAAGCCTTTCACCGTAACAGACGAAAAGCTCGGAGAGCAGCGTTCGGGAACGGGCGACGTCTTCTCGGCAATCATCGCGGCCGATGCCGTAAACGAAGTTCCGTTCAGAAAGTCAATCGAAAAAGCAACGAGGTTTGCCCATGACTGCGTTCAGGCAAGCATCGATTTGGGCATTCCGCGCACCGATGGCCTCGCGTTCGAAGAGAAGCTGCACACGCTCACCCAATAGCGCTACGTAAGCATGGCCAAGGAAGCGTAGAGTAGTTTCCATTGGGGCGACCCGATGGAAACGGTCAATCCCCCCCCACGTTCTTCCAAAACGAGAACCGAAACGGCTGCATACCACGCGAAGCGAACGGCAACC
>NZ_CDRRGL010000093.1:0-7449 GCF_977041755.1 Slackia sp. | reverse complement strand
TGGCTGCCGTGCTGCGAACATCATCAACGTGCAGTTTGCCGAGCTGTGCCGTCAGCACAACGATGCGAACATCATCACGCTTTCCGGTCGTTTCGTTGAGCTCGACGTGAACAAGCAGATCGTCGACACCTTCCTTACGACTAAATTCGAGGGCGGCCGCCACGCTATGCGCGTGAAAAAGATCATGGACCTCGACGCCGACGTGAATACGTATCGCTAGGTGCCAGCCACCATCGTTTTCGAACGATTGCGTTAAATACCGAAGAGAAGGGAGCCCCCACGGCTCCCTTCGGCTATATTGGAGCGGTTCCGAAACTCGCGCGTGACGCGCGGTGCCGTATCAAACGAAGGAGACAGCATGTCTTTGCTCGCCGAACAAGACCCTCAGGTGGCCGAGGCAATTTCCGAAGAACTCGATCGCCAGCGCAATTCCATCGAGCTTATCGCGTCCGAGAATTTCACCAGCCCTGCCGTCATGCAGGCCATGGGCAGCGTGCTTACCAATAAATACGCGGAAGGCTATCCGGGCAAGCGTTATTACGGCGGCTGCGAGAAAGTCGACATCGTCGAGGATCTCGCGCGCGATCGCGCGAAGGAATTGTTCGGCGCAAAGTTCGCCAATGTGCAGCCCCATTCGGGCGCCAATGCCAACTTGGCGGCATATTTCGCAACCATCAAGCCGGGCGATGTCGTGCTTGGCATGAGCCTCGACAACGGCGGCCATCTTACGCACGGTTCGCCGGCGAACTTCTCGGGCAAGCTGTACGACTTCCATGCCTATGGACTGGGCGAGGATGAGCGCATCGACTACGACGCCATCGAGCGCATGGCGAAGGAGCTGCACCCCAAGCTCATCGTGGGCGGCGCGAGCGCCTATCCGCGCGTGATCGACTTTGAGCGCATGGCGCGCATCGCGCACGACAACGGCGCGCTTTTCATGGTCGATATGGCCCACATCGCCGGCCTGGTTGCTACGGGCGCGCATCCGTCGCCTGTGCCGTATGCCGACATCGTGACCACCACCACGCACAAAACCCTGCGCGGCCCGCGCGGCGGCCTCATTCTCACCAACGACGAGGCTCTCGCGAAGAAAATTAACTCCGCGGTGTTCCCGGGCAGCCAGGGCGGCCCGCTCATGCACGTGATCGCGGGTAAGGCCGTTGCGCTGGGCGAGGCGCTCAAGCCCGAATTCAAAACGTACATCGACAATGTGGTGAAGAACTGCGCCGCGATGGCCGATGGCCTTATCGATGGCGGCCTGCGTCTGGTGACGGGCGGCACCGACAACCACCTGTGCTTGGTCGATCTCACGCCTGCCGACGTGACTGGCAAAGACGCTGAAAAGCTGCTCGAAAGCGTCGGCCTTACCGTGAACAAGAACACCATTCCCAACGAGCCCCGCAGTCCGTTTGTGGCGAGCGGTATTCGCGTGGGCACGGCGGCTGCTACCACGCGCGGCCTCGATGCCGAAGACTTCAACATGGTGGGCAAGCTCATCGCCGCGACCGTGTTCGCGAATGGCGATGAAGCGAAGCTCACCGAAATCAAAGAGGGCGTGAAGGCCATTATCGCCAAGCATCCCTTGTATCCCGAGCTGTAATCAAGTTCGCGTGCTGATCGCGTGAAAAACTGCGAAAAGAGGCTCGCCGGCTCGGCATTCCGCTTGGCCGGCGAGTTTTGTGTGCCGCGTGGCATTGCAGTATCATGAATGCGTTTCAATTCAGAGAGGATGAGCCCATGGCCAACGTTACGTACGACAAGAATTGCCTTACCGTGCTCGACCACCCGCTGGTCGGCCATAAGATGACGATTTTGCGCGACGAAAGCACCGCCCCCGCGCACTTCCGCAAGCTTGTCCACGAGCTCGCGGCGCTCGAGGCCTATGAGGCGACGCGCGATTTGCCCACGATGCAGGTGCAGGTGAAAACCCCCATTTGCGAAACCGAGGGCGTGCGACTCAAGGACGACACCTTGGCCGTGGTTCCCATTCTTCGTGCAGGCATGGGCATGCTTGAGGGCGTGCTTTCGGTTGTTCCGTCGGCCGCTGTGGGCGTGCTCGGCATGGAGCGAGACGAAGAGACCCACGAGCCACATTCCTATTACGCAAAAATGCCTCAGGGCATCGAGAATCGCATGGCGCTCGTGATTGACCCCATGTTGGCTACGGGCGGCAGCGCTCTGGCCGCGATCAAGTACCTTCGAGAGGCGGGCGTGAAAGACATTCGCCTGCTCGTTATGGTTGCCGCCCCTGAAGGCGTGGCTGCCGTGAACGCCGCCGAGCCCGATGTGCATATTTGGGCTTGCGCGCTCGATGAAGGCCTCAACGATGCTGCGTATATCGTTCCCGGCCTTGGCGATGCCGGCGATCGCATCTTCGGCACGGTCTAGGTAAGGAAGTTCTTCATGCGCGATACGCAACGACCCAGCTGGGACGAATATTTCTTGAAGCTCGCCTTCGAGGTTTCGAAGCGTTCGACGTGCCTGCGTCGTGCGGTAGGTGCCATCATCGTGAAGGACCGTCGCATTCTGGCCACGGGCTACAATGGCGTGCCTTCGGGTTTGCGACATTGCGAAGAAACAGGATGTTTGCGCGAACAGCTCGGCGTGCCCAGCGGCCAGCGCCACGAGATTTGTCGAGGCCTGCATGCCGAGCAGAACGCGATCATCCAAGCCGCGCGCTACGGCATCGACATTGAGGGATCGTCGATCTACATCACCACCGAGCCGTGCTCGGTGTGCGCGAAGATGCTCATCAATGCAGGCATTAAGGAGATTGTGTTCGCCACCGCGTATCCCGATAAACTCTCCGAAGAGCTGCTCGGCGAAACTGATATCCTCATTCGCTGCGTTGAATACTCCGAATAACGCGCGTTATTCATCGGCATGGGCGTTATTTACGTGCCGCTTACGAGTTTTTTTCAACTTTTAAACGCTTCATGCATTCATATGCGTAGTTCTTTGTTAAGGTAACGATTGTTTGCCGCGGAATAGAGGCAAGCAACACGACGAGAAGTAGGAGAGTGAGCACCGCAATATGCTCATCGCATTGGGAATTGTGACCGGTATCTTAGGGTTTCTGCCATTGTTCCTGTCTTTGAGGTTATCGCGCCGTTCTACTTCCACGCACGCCCTCACTATTGGTCTGTACGGCCTTGCTGGCGTTGCAATCTCTCTTGTCATACTTGTCGCGGGGCTTATCGCCTGCGCGATGCTTGCACGCGACGGGCTCGTGGGTTTCGTCGTGGCCGAAGGCATCGTGTTTTTGGGCTGCACCATCGCGTTCGTCGTGTACAAGAACGTGCTTGCCAAGCGCAAGCGCGTTTAAGTGAAATTAGTAAGGAAGGAAAGCTATGGAGGGTCTTGCAACCGCTCTCGGTAACTTCGTCGAGGAAGCACAAGGGCTCTCGGCCCAGTTCGATCCCCAGGTCGTGTTCTATATCGGCCCCTGGGGCGTCACGCAGTATATTGTGTGGCTGTTCATCGCTCTGGCCGTGACGTTCGCCGTCGTGCTCGTTGCCGCTAAGAAGGTTTCGTTGGTTCCCACCAACAAATTCGTGAACACGGTTGAGTTTGGTTACGACTTCGTGAACAGCTCTATCGCTGAAGACGTTATTGGCGAAGGCTTCAAGAAGCATGTGCCGTTCCTCGCAACGATCTTCTTCTTTATCCTCGTCTGCAACATCTTGGGCCTCGTTCCTGGCTTCAAGACGTCTACCGGCGCCATTTCGTGCACCTGGGCTCTCGCAGTCATTTCGTTCGTGTACTTCAACTTCTATGGCATGAAGACTTTCGGCTTCTTCCAGTACTTCAAGAACCTCTGCCCGTCGGGCGTTCCTGGTCCCATGAAGCCGGTCATCTGGTTCCTCGAGCTCTTCTCGATGGTCATTCGCGTGCTTACCCTTGCCGTCCGACTTTATGGCAACATGCTTGCTGGCCACATGATGCTCGCTATCTTCAGCATCGCCACCACCTGCTTCATCCAGACTGCGCTGTTCTCTGGTTCTATGGACCTCATCGCCGGCCTGCCTTCGATCGCATGGTTCGCCCTGCTTGTTGTTATGTATGCCCTCGAGTGCTTGGTTGCTTTCATTCAGGCGTTCGTTTTCGCGATTCTGTCGGCTTCCTACGTATCCACCGCGGTGCATGCGCACTAAGCCCCAGTCGTTTGGCATCGACCGCCGCGTCGTTAAACCGCCCGCCCTGCGTGGCGCACACGCATAACTATGGTGTTGCAGCTGCACCCCTCAGCTGAGCAATATTGGATCTTGCCCCGACGCGACTTGAGAAGTGAGGGGCACGACAAAGGAGGAAACTGTGGAAATCACGCTCGCGCTCGCCGCACTGAAGGTCGTCGGCTACGGCCTGGCCGCCATCGGCCCCGGCATCGGCATCGGCATCGCCACCTATGGCCTTTGCACCGCTGCTGCCCGCCAGCCCGAGATGAAGGGTACGCTCATGGGCTACTTCTTCATCGGCGCTGCTATGTCTGAGGCGCTGGCTCTGCTCGGCTTGGTTCTGTTCTTCATCGGCTAATCACGCTCGATTACTGCATGATTACTAAGAAAGAACAGGAGGCAAACGAGTTGAAGCATTTCAACAAGGCAGCTGGCAAGCTCAGCGCCGTGGCTCTGTCCGCGGGTGCTCTCGCTCTGTCGTGCCCGACGTATGCGTTCGCTTCCCAGGGAGGTGGCATCGAAGCCATTCTGCCTGAGATGAGCGAATTCATTCCTATGCTCGTCGCCTTCATTATTCTGTGGATCGTCCTGGCCAAGTTTGGCTGGCCCGTCTTCGACAAGATGCTTGAGAAGCGCGCGAACACCATTCGCGACGACCTCAAGAACGCTGAAGAAGCGCGCCAGGAAAGCGAGCGCGTGCTTGCTGAGTACCAGCAGCAGCTCGCTGAGGCCAAGGTTCAGGCTTCCAAGATCGTCGCCGACGCCAAGAAGGCCGGCGAAGACGTGAAGGCCGACATCACCGCCAAGGCGCAGGCAGAAGCCGCCGGCATGATTGAGAAGGCCCATGCGGCCATCGAGGCAGAGAAGAAGGCCGCTATCGCCGACCTTCAGGGTTCTGTCGCCGACCTCTCGATTAACGTCGCGGCCAAGCTCATCGGCAACGACTTGACCGATGACGAGCATCGCAAGATGATCGAGCGCTATGTCGCAGAGGCAGGTAGCTTCAATGCCAAATAATCGACTGCTCGCAAAAGAAGAGGTCGCGACCTATTCCGGCATGCTCCTCGACGCCGCCCTTGAGCAGGGTGGGGCAGAGCGCGTGCTTGAGGTTCGCGAGCAGCTGGATTTCGTGCTTCGCACCTACCGCGGCAACGCGGATTTGCGCGAGGCGCTTGGCAATCCGGCGTACTCCCCTGAGCAGCGACACACGTTGGCCGTCAACGTGTTCGATGGTATCGATCCTTTGGCCGTCAGCGTTATCGCTGTCATGGCTGAGCGTGGCGACCTCGACAAGCTTTCTTCTACCGTGAATGCGTACCGCAACGCGGCCGAGGAAAAGCTCGGCGTAGCGGTTGTCGATGTCACCACTGTGGTGGCTCTCGACGATCATCTGCGCGAGGTCATCACCGAGAAGCTCTCTGTTGATCTGGGCAAGAAGGTCGTGCTGCGCGAGCACATCGACGCTTCTATCCTGGGCGGCATCATTATGAGCACCAATGGAAAACGCATTGATGCAAGCGTTGCTTCCGAACTGGAACACGCGCGCATCGTGCTCAAAGAAGAAAACGATGGAGGTGAATGCTAGTGACTGAAATCACCGCGAAGTCTATCGACGAAGCGCTGCGCAAACAGCTGGAGTCCCTCGACACGAGCGTCGATGCACGCGAGGTCGGTACGGTCGTCCAGGTTGGCGACGGTATTGCTCGCGTCGACGGCTTGAAGGGCGCCATGGCCGGCGAGCTCCTCGAGTTTATTGGTGAGGGCGGCAAGACCGTGTACGGCTTGGCCCAGAACCTTGAGGAAGAGGAAGTCGGCGCTGTGCTCCTCGGCGATGTCACGGCAATCCGAGAGAACGATCAGGTTCGCACCACCGGCAAGATCATGGAAGTGCCTTCGGGCAAGGGTCTTCTCGGCCGCGTTGTGAACCCGCTTGGCATGCCCATCGACGGCAAAGGCCCCATTAAGGCCGACGGCTATCGCCCCGTCGAGTTCAAGGCTCCTGGCGTTATCAGCCGCAAGCCCGTGCATGAGCCCATGCAGACCGGCATCATCGCAGTTGACTCGATGATTCCTATCGGCCGTGGCCAGCGCGAGCTCATCATTGGCGACCGCCAGACCGGCAAGACTGCTATTGCTATCGATGCCATTATCAACCAGAAAGACAACGACATGATTTGCATCTATGTCGCTGTTGGCCAGAAGGCCTCTACGGTTGCCGGCATCATGGAGACCTTCGAGAAGTACGGCGTTATGGACAAGACGATTATCGTCGCCGCCACCGCCGCCGACTCGGCTCCGCTGCAGTACATCGCTCCTATGGCTGGTGCTGCAATGGGTGAGTACTTCGTCTACAACGGCGAAGACGGCAAGCCCGCTGGCCCCGAGAACCTCGGCCGCCACGTGCTTATCACCTATGACGACCTGACCAAACAGGCTGTTGCTTACCGTCAGATGTCGTTGACCCTGCGTCGCCCGCCGGGACGCGAAGCTTACCCCGGCGACATCTTCTACCTGCATTCGCGCCTGCTGGAGCGTGCTGTGAAGATGAACGAGGAATACGGCCTCGGCTCCATGACGGCTCTGCCGATCATCGAGACGCAGGCAGGCGACGTGTCTGCATACATTCCGACCAACGTTATTTCTATTACCGACGGTCAGATTTACCTGCAGACCGACCTGTTCTATCAGGGCCAGCGCCCCGCTGTCGACGTCGGCATTTCGGTGTCCCGCGTTGGTGGCTCCGCGCAGACCAAGGCCGTCAAATCGGTTTCCGGTACTCTGCGCCTCGACCTTGCTGCATACCGCGAGCTCAAGGCGTTTACCCAGTTCGGTTCTGACCTGGATAAGTCTACCCAGGATCAGCTGAACCGCGGCGCCCGTATGACCGAGCTGCTCAAGCAGGGCCGCTACAGCACTCTTTCCTTCGAGGAAGAGGCCGTGGCTGTCTACGCTGGTGGCAAGGGCTTCCTGGACGACGTGCCGGTTTCTGACGTCGTGCGCTTCCGCAACGAGCTCATCGAGTTCCTGCGCGCAAGCCACGCTGACGTCCTGAAGAAGATTCACGACGATGCGAAATTCACCCCTGAAAGCGAAGCTGCGCTCAACGCTGCTATCGACGCTTTCAAGGCGCAATTCGTGGCGTAAGGAAGGCCCAAAATGCCTAACCTGCACGACATTGAAAAGCGCATCAAGTCGGTTTCTTCGACGAAGCAGATTACGCGCACCATGGAAATGGTCGCTGGTGCGAAGGTTAAATATGCCACCGAGCGTATTC
>NZ_CDRRGL010000092.1:0-7531 GCF_977041755.1 Slackia sp. | reverse complement strand
CCCATATCGGCCAACGTGAGAAACGGGATCTTCGTGATTTTCGCCGCGATAACGCCGCCAATGATCACGCCCACAAGCCCCCCGTGGAAACTCATGCCGCCCTCGTTGAACGCAAGAATTTTCTCGGGGTGCTGAAGGTAGTATCCATCGCCATATACGAGCACATAGCCCAAACGACCACCAAGAATCACGCCGAAAATCACGCAGAAGACCACCGTGAAAAAGGCGTCGTCGTCAATGCGAATCTTCCAACGCTGGGAGAGTTTGGCAATAACGAGAAAGGCGCAAATGAAGCCGGCAACATAGGCCAGTCCGTACCAACGAATTTGCAGCGGCCCCAAAGAAAGCGCCACGGGGTCAATTGCGTGGTAAATGTCGTTGAGCGTCATAGAGGCTCCCCTTCTAAAAACTCGCCCCGCACGGAGGCGGGGCGTGGTTGCGTTTCGTCTATCGACTACGCCGCGCTATTCGCGGCAGCAGCGAACGAACCTTCCGCATCGACGCCAGAATCGCTCGACGCGCTTGAATTCGATTCGTCGCTCGAGGTTGCCGATGCGTCCTTTTGCGAAAGAGGCACGATGTTGCCGTCCTCATCGACCGTTTCGTTGCGTGCAGCGAGCACCGTGCGCCAGTCTTTGCCAATGACCACATACACATTCGTGTCGAACGAATAATGCACGGTATCTTGCAGCGTGCGGCCAATGCCAAGGGCGGCCACCACGGCATTGGCGGCGTTTTCCTTATCGGCATCGCCGTACACGACGAGCGTTTCGTCATACACCTGCATGGAGGTATTGCCCGTATCGGTCACGTTGAAACCTACCTGGCGCAGCATGTCGGCCGCCTCGGAAGCTGCGCCCACAACGTCGCCGCCGTTGTAAACCGAAACCGTATAGCTGCCCGCATCGATAGAGCCCAACACGTCGGCAGCATTGGCCTGCGGCGTCTCGCCAGCACGAATGCGATTCATCATTTCCGTAATCGCATCGTCGGCAGGAACTTGATACGTTTTACCGCTCGACTGCGCAGAATACGTAGGCAAAGCCGCAACCTGCATATTCTCGGTCGAAATGGAGCGAATGCTCTCGAGGAATGCTCCGATTGCCTTTACGTCCATGTCGGTTTGCACGAGGTTCGCAAGTCCGTCCATGCGCATATAGTAGCCAAACCCACCCTCTACCGAGGTCGCCTTCTGCATAAGGTCCACTGCCACGAGCGCCTGTACCTTGCCACGCGTCTCTTCAGCGTTCACGGCGTAATCATCTGCTCGGCATGCGAAAACCGCTTGCTCGCCGCCGAGAGTCTGCTCGCCTGCAGAAAGCCTCATATCGCCCGCCTGGGCATCGACGATATCTTCGGGAAGATTGACATCAATGCCGCCAAGTTCGTCAACGAGCTGAGCGAAATTCTGCGCATCAATCGTTGCATAATGGGACAGCTTGATGCCCAAGAGGCTGTTCACCGCGCTAACCAGGCCCGCGCTGCCCTCGGAAGCGCGAATTTCGCCGAGCGAAGTGCGCGAAGAGCCATCGGTTGACACGCGAGTGTTCGAGGGAAGCGAAATCGCATAGGCGGTATTCGCTTCAGGGTCGGTGCGCATAACGACAATCGAATCGGGCGATGCGCCATCTTCTCCATCATCAAAATCGGCGCAAAGCAGCGAATAGGTCGCTTTTCCCTCACCCGAATCGGCAACGAGGGCCGATTTCAGCGAAGAGTCGTCGAGCACGAGGCGCGAGTTGATGCCGTTCACGAAAACAAACGACGCGACGACGCACGCGACGATCACGATAAGCACCGCAAGCGCAGCCACGAGCGCGATCTTGCGCCTTCGGCCCGCAGCAACGTTTCGCTCGACATACGAGCGTCGGTTCATGCGCGCCTCGTAGGCAAAGCGGTCCTCACGCGTCGTGGTGTTCGGCAGCACTTGATGGATTTCACCGCGCACCGCCGAGCGAGCATAGCGCTGATTCGCGCCCTTGCGATGCCCCACTGAAGGGCGGGGCGCCGACACGTGCGTCTCGATCGTCGATTCGCGCACGCGGTTCGACAATCGCTTGTAGTTGTAGCTCGATGGTTTACGCGACATGCAACACCTGCGCTACCAGTCGATATCGTCTTCGTCGGGAACGCGACGAACGTTCGCGCCCAGGCCCGTGAGCTTGCCCACGTAGTCTTCGTAGCCGCGATCGATGTGATAAATGTTGTGCACCTGCGTTTCGCCTTCAGCAAAAATACCGGCAAGCACCAAGGCAGCGCCGCAACGCAAATCGGTCGCCTTCACGCTTGCGCCCTGCAAGCTAGGCACGCCTTCGACAACCGCGTGATGGTCCTCAATGGTGATCTCGGCGCCCATGCGGCCTATTTCAGCGGCGAACATGAAGCGGTTTTCGAAAACATTCTCGGTAATCACGGAATTGCCGCTTGCAACAGAGGCGAGCAGCATAAACTGCGCCTGCAAATCGGTGGGAAACCCAGGATGCGGCAGCGTTTGAATATCGGTAGGCAGAAGAGGACCTTTGCGCGAAACCGTGATGGAGTCATCGCCCACATCGACCGAGCAGCCCATGGCGGACAGCTTCATCAATGCCATGCGCAAGAAGCTCGGATCGATGCCACGAACGGTAACGGGACCGCCCGTAAGCGCACCGCCCACGAGGAAGGTGCCCGCTTCAATGCGGTCGCCGACCGTGGAATGCTCGCACGGATGCAAGCTGGAAAGCTCCACGCCGTCGATGATGATCTCGGCCGTGCCAGCGCCCGAAATGCGAGCGCCCATGGAATTGAGCATGTTCGCAAGGTCTTCGATTTCGGGCTCACGAGCAGCGTTTTCGATAACGGTTTGGCCCTTCGCCGTCACGGCGCACATCATGGTATTTTCTGTGGCGCCCACGCTGGGGAAATCGAGCGCGACGTACGCGCCGTGCAACCCATTGGGCGTGCTTGCTTCGATATAGCCGTGATCGGTATGGAAATGAACGCCGAGCGCCTCCATGCCTACCATATGCATATCGATTTTACGAGCGCCCAAGTTGCAACCGCCCGGCATGGCAACGCGAGCCTTGCCGAAACGAGCCACCAAGGGGCCAAGAACCGAAATGGATGCGCGCATCTTCGACACGAGCTCATACGGCGTTTCCCATGTATCAACGCCAGCAGTGTCAACATGCAGCGTGTGGCCATCGCGGCGAACGCTGCCGCCAAGGGTCTCGATGACCTTCGACATAACCACAATGTCGGAAATAAGAGGCACGTTATGAATGGCGCTCTCGCCCTGACCTAAAAGGGCAGCCGCGATAAGCTTGAGGGCCGAATTCTTCGCGCCCGAAATATGTACCTCGCCCGCAAGCGGCGTTCCGCCTTCGACGACGATTTTCTCTTTTGCCATAAGATTACCTCCGCAATCGTTTGCGCCCCCGACGCATCGGCGGCGTATATGCAAGCTATTATTGTCGCACGAACAGAAGCAGCATTAAAGAGACGAAGGCCGAAACAAGAAAACCCCCACTGCACACGCAGCAGGGGTTTGTCGCAGTCGACGCCGCGCGAAACCCTCACGGGCACCTTGTCCTTCAGGTCTCGCACGTGGCCATAATCTGCGCAAAAAATGCCGGCCCGAAGGCCGGCAATGTAGTGGCGTCGGTTTATTCGGCAGCCTCGCCAAGCGCGAAGCGCTTGAAACCAGTGACCTTGATGGAGCCACCGAGCTGCTTGGCAACGGAGTCGACGTACTCGGCAACAGTCTGGTCAGGGTTCTTCACGAACGCCTGCTCTACAAGGCACTGCTCCTTGTAGAACTTCTGCAGACGGCCGGTAGCCATCTTTTCCTGGATAGCCTCGGGCTTGCCAGATTCGGCAGCCTGAGCCTTGTAGATGCCCATCTCATGCTCAACAACAGCAGGATCGACATCTTCGCGAGAGGTCGCGATGGGGTCGACAGCGGCGACCTGCATGGCAACGTCGCGGCCGCACTGAGCAAACTCAGCAGCGGTGGTGTCAACGCCCTCGGTGGCGAAGGAAACCAGAACGCCAATCTTGCCGCCCATGTGGATGTAGGAGCACACAGCGTCGGCCTCGAGCGTGGCGAAGCGAGCGAGCTGGGTGTTCTCGCCCATCACATGGATGCAGTCGGCGACAACGGCCTCGACGGTCTCACCATCAATCTCGGAAGCCTTCAGGGCGTCGAGATCGGCAGGCTTGTTGGCAACAGCGGCGCGAGCGATTTTCTCAGCGTAAGCCTTGAACTTCTCGTTCATGCCCACGAAGTCGGTCTCGCAGTTGAGCTCGACGAGAGCGCCCGTCTTGCCGTCCTCGGAAACCAGAGCCATAACGGTGCCCTCGTTGGTGGCGCGGCCGGCCTTCTTGGCGACAGCGGCAAGGCCACGGGTACGCAGAACGTCAACGGCGCCGTCCATGTCGCCGTCGGCCTCGGCGAGGGCCTTCTTGCACTCCATCATGCCTGCGCCGGTCATTTCGCGCAGTTCCTTGACCATGGAAGCGGTGATGTTTGCCATCTTTGCGGTTCCTTTCTCAAGTTCTCTCTTGGAAAAACGGGCCCCGCTTCGCTCTTCAGAAACAGGGCCCGACCTCTACGTATTGGTAGAAAGCACTGGACTTTCGACGTATGCGTAAATTAATTACTCAGCAGCAACTTCGGCGGCGGCTTCAGCAGCCTCGGCCTCGGCGGCCATCTGCTCTTCGATGACGGGAGCGCCCGTAGCGGCGATCACGGCGTCGGCAACGAAGGTGCAGAGCAGGTTGACCGAACGAATGGCGTCGTCGTTGGCGGGAATGCCGAACTCGACGTCGTCGGGGTCGCAGTTGGTGTCGAGGGTGCCCACCACGGGAATGCCAAGACGCTTGGCTTCGTGGATGGCGAGCTGCTCGCGGTTGGTGTCAACGACGAAGATGGCGTCGGGGAGCTTCTTCATGTTGCGGATGCCGTTGAGGTTGGTCTGCAGCTTGGCGAGTTCCTTCTTGAGCAGGATCTGCTCCTTCTTGGGCAGAACCTCCATGCGGCCGTCGGATTCCATGGCCTCGAGCTCTTCCATGCGCTGAACGCGGGAGCGAATGGTCACGAAGTTGGTGAGCATGCCGCCGAGCCAGCGAGCGTTGATGTAAGGCATGCCGCAGCGGTCAGCCTGAGTGGCGATGGCTTCCTGGGCCTGCTTCTTGGTGCCGACGAACAGAACCGTGCCGCCCTTGGCAGCAGTGTTCTCAACGAAGGTGTAAGCCTGGTCGAGACCAACGAGGGTCTGCTTGAGGTCGAGGATGTAGATGTCACCACGGTTGCCGAAGATGTACGGCTTCATCTTGGGGTTCCAACGACGGGTCTGGTGACCGAAGTGAGCGCCTGCTTCGAGCAGGGACTTGACGCTGATTTTCGCCATGTCATTCTCCATTCGTTAAGCGTCTGCCCGAGGTCATCCCCGACACCGCAGCCTTTTTCGGTGGCCACTCGCGGTGCTAGGTCGCTCGGACATGTGAAATATAGAAACCATGGCATTATACGACCTTGCAGGCGCAATGCAAGAGAAATCCACAAGGAAGTGGAGATATGCAGACGAAGAGCATCTCATGCCTGGGTATCGGGGACGGATGGGCGCTCCGCCAAGAGCGTACGCACGAGCCGAACAGTTCAGTGGACTGTTCGCGCGAGCTCAGTTATCGCCTCTTGGCAGAGCGCCCATCCGCCCCGATACGACCTACCGCACGGCTAACAGACGCACCCCACTTCGCTCCATGCGATAGCAACCGCCAAAAAAGCGCGCTACTTCTTCTTCCCCGCAATAAGGCCAGCGCGGCGGAACGCCATGTACACGACGTAGCTCGCCGCCACCACGGGCACCATGACCAGGAAGAGCACGCGATAACCGAACGCGGGCGCAATCCAGCCAACCAAGAAGGGGCACAGCCCAATAGCCACGTCGAGCAGCACGAAATAAGTGGAATTCGCGGCGGTGAGACGATCGTCAGGGCAACGACGCATGGCAAGCACGAGGCCATTGGGCTGCACCGAGCCAACACCCACACCAGCAAGCGCCGCCGATACAAGAAGCATGGCACCGTTTTGCGCGAAGCCCATGATGAGCATGCTCGCGCCCAGGCAGGCAAAGCCCAAGGTCATGATGCCTTTATCGCCAGCCGAATCGAACCATCGCCCCGTGAATGGACGCGTCACGAACATGGCGATGGAATACGACACGAAGAAGAAGCTCACGGCACCCGTAAGCCCCACTTCGGCCGCGTACGGATTGATATACGTGATAAGGGCGCCATACGCGAGGTAGCCCACCATGATGGCCACCGACACGGGCAGCGCGCGCACTTCGATGAAATTCGCCAGGCTGAGCTTGTGCGTTTTCGCGAGCTTGCCGGCATCGCCAGATTGCTCGGATACCCCGGCCTTTTCCGCAGCGGCAGTCGCTTCCGCCGTATTCACGCTATGCGCCATCTCGGTCGCCCCAGTTGCCTTAGACACTTCCGAACGCTGCCTGCGACCGGGCAAAACAACACCGAGCGCGGCGACGTAACCCACAGCGATCATGCCGAGGCACGAGAAGAAAAGCATATCGAAGTCGCCCGCGTTCGAGAACGCCGAACCCATCAGAGGACCAAGCGCCGCGCCGAGCGTGACCGAAAGCATGTAATAACCCACGCCCTCGCCTTTGCGGGAAAACGGAACGGCGCTGCTCACGATAGACGTGACCGTTGTTTGCGACAGGCCATAAAACGCGCCGTGCAAGAAGCGCAACACGATAAATACGCCAATGGCCGGCACGTGTTCAAAAGCCAAATAGAGAAGCGTGCACGCAACCTCGCCCGTCATGCACGCCACGAGCACGCGACCGCGACCGACCTTGTCGATCGCGCCGCCGAAGAACAAGCGCGAGCACAACGCGCCCAAAATGAAGACGCTCGCCGTGAAGCCGCCCTCGGTTGCTCCGGCCGCGAATTGCATGGCGGAATAGCCCGCCATGGCGACCATGAGCGCGTAATACTGCATATACAGAATGAAATTCACCGCAAAGCCGGCAATGAAGCGCGGCGTGAAAATAGGCTCGTTGGACTTGTCAGATTGAACAGTGTTCGATTTCGCAGATGCCTGAGGCATAGAATTGGACTCCTTGGGTAGTTCTTCGCGCGTGATTTCCGCACGTGAACAAGGAGTATCCCGCTGAAATACGGGTAATTCGCGAATTTCAGCACACCTTCACGAAACGTGCGAGTTTCCCAAGAGGCCGCCCAGATACAAGAAGGGCCGGGAGGCGCAAGGCTCTCCCGGCCAAAACGGCCACGCGGTCGCCACGTTGTCGCGGGCCGATAGGATGGTCAAAACGAGCCGCCGCTGGACGAACAAAGTCAGCGAGCGGGATTCTGGCGAGTGTAGTTCGAGCGAGACCGAGACGACGCGTTCTTCGGTACGCAAGCCATTGAATATGCCCAAACGGCATATTCAATCCCAAACTTTCGCGCCCGAGCGGGCGTAGCCAGCTCAGCTGGCTACGAAATACACCGCCAGAATCCCGTG
>NZ_CDRRGL010000091.1:0-7630 GCF_977041755.1 Slackia sp. | reverse complement strand
TCGCCCTCGACACGCACGCGGTTGTAGATTTCATCGCCCGCAAGCGTAAACGCCTTCACGATGTTTCCTGGCCACGGCGAATGCTGAGCCTTGCAAGCCACCTCGCAACGGCGGCAATTCACGCACCATTCGGGAATCGCGTAAATCCTCTTCATGCCGATCACTGCTCCCCTGCGTATTTCACGCCCAGAATCTCGAGTTCTTTCTCGTTCAGTCCTACGCCGCGCAGCATAAGTCGATTGCCGCGCAAACTGTCGATGGCATTGATGCCCATGCCGCCCATGAGCTCCTGAACCTCGTGGTTCCACGCGCGGACCAAATTCACCACGCGCTCGGCGCCGATTTCGGGATTGAGACGCTTCGTGAGGTCGGCGCGCTGCGTGGCGATGCCCCAATTGCACTTGCCGCCCGCACACGCCTGGCACTGATGACAGCCCAGGGCGATAAGCGCGGAGCTTGCGCAATACACGGCATCGGCGCCTAAAGCGACGGCACGCACGATGTCGGCCGAATTGCGAATGGAGCCGGCGGCCACCAGACTCACGCGGCTACGAATGCCCTCATCGCGAAGGCGCTGGTCAACGCTCGCAAGCGCGAGCTCAATGGGAATGCCTACGTTGTCGCGCGTGCGAGCCGGCGCTGCGCCCGTACCGCCGCGGAAGCCGTCGACGACGATCACGTCGGCGCCCGCGCGTGCCATGCCGCTCGCGATAGCGGCCACGTTGTGGACGGCAGCCACTTTCACCGAAATGGGCTTGGTGTAGTGCGTCGCTTCCTTCAAGCTGAAAATGAGCTGGCGCAAGTCTTCAATGGAGTAGATGTCATGGTGCGGTGCAGGGCTAATAGCATCAGTGCCCTTCGGAATCATGCGGGTGCGGGACACTTCATCGTTGATCTTCTCGCCAGGAAGGTGTCCGCCGATGCCGGGCTTTGCGCCCTGGCCGATTTTAATTTCGATCATCGCCGCGGTTTCGAGGTAGTGCATATCCACGCCGAAACGGCCCGACGCCACCTGCACGATAGCGTGATTACCATATTTCTCGAGATCTTTATGCAGGCCACCTTCGCCGCAGTTGAAATAGGTGCCCAGCTCCTCGGCCGCCATGGCGAGCGACTTTTGGGCATTCAGCGAAATAGAACCAAAGCTCATGGCCGAGAACATAATGGGCACATCGAGCTTGATGCGGGGCGGCATCGGCGAGACCACCTTGCGCTCGCGCTCATTGATGCGCAGCGCCTCGGGACGGCTGCCCAAAAACACACGGGTCTCCATGGGCTCGCGCAGCGGGTCGATGGAAGGATTGGTAACCTGGCTCGCGTTGAGCAGCAGATGGTCCCAGTAAATCGGATAATGCTGGGGGTTTCCCATGGAAGAAAGCAGCACAGCGCCGGTTTGCGCCTGCTTGGCGATATCTTGCATGGCGGCAAGGTTCCAGTTGTTCGAGCCGTTGCCGACCTGGGGCCAATTCGTAATGGCAAGTGCGTTCGTGGGACACATGACCACGCAACGCTGGCAGTTCACGCACTTCTTGTGATCGGCGACCACACGGCCCAAGTCGGTATCGACCATATGCACCTCGTTAGCGCACTGACGCGCACACACGCCGCATTGAATGCATTGGTTGGGATCGCGCTCGACCTTATAGCGCGGATACGTGAAATCGAGCATGGCTTAGGCCTCCTTTCGAGTGATGCGCGTTTGCTGGTGGATGTCGGGCTCGTTTTCCGCAGCGGCGTTCTGTTTGGCGCGCGCGACCTCGTCGAGCTGCACCACGAACGGCACGCCGCCTTCGATGGAGCGCACATTCTCGACATCGGGGCACACAAGCTCGATGGACGCTTGCTCGCTGGCCAAATACACCATGGAGTCTTTCTCGCCAACCATCAACGCGCGCAGCTTCAGGCGGTCGTTCAAGGCCAGCAGGCCCTCTTCCGAACCCAAAATCACCGAGAACGGGCCGTTCACGAGCGCGTCGGAATACACGCAACGCAGCGCCGTTTCGAATTCAGCTTGCTCGGGCGGCATGCGGTCGATGGCATCCCACGAAGGAGCGGCCATGATATGCGCGGCCATTTCCTGAGAGAAACCGTGGCGGCGAACGAGCAGATCGAATAGATAGGTGATGACTTCGGTATCGGTCTGCAGCGCGCAGTCGTAACCGAATTGTTCGACGTAGCGACGGTTGGTGTCATAGCTGGAAATCTCGCCATTGTGCACAATCGACCAGTTCAAAAGCGTGAACGGGTGAGCGCCGCCCCACCAGCCAGGCGTATTGGTGGGAAAACGCCCGTGCGCAGTCCACAGCCATGCCTTGTATTCGTCGATACGGTAGTACTCGCCGATTTCTTCAGGGTAGCCCACGCCCTTGAACGCTCCCATGTTCTTGCCAGAGCTTGCAACGAACGCTCCATCGATGTGGGCATTAATGTAGAACACGCACTGCATGACGTATTCTTGCTCGTCGAATTCACCCAGTTCAAGCTCATGGTGCGACGGGTGCGGGGTGAGGAAGTAGCGCCAGGTGTCGGGCGGATTCTTGATTGCCTTCACCGTGGCGGTGGGAATGCGCTCCTGCTTTTCGGAAAGAAAATGTTCGTTGAGATACGCTTCCGTATTCATGCGCGCTTCATGGCTTTCATAAAGCACGTGGAACGCATAGAAGTCGGCATATTCCGGATAGATGCCATACGCGGCGAAGCCTCCGCCCAGGCCATTGCTGCGATCGTGCATGAGCGCGATGGCCTTCAGAATGTCGCGGCCGTCATGGCGCGCGCCAGACTTGTCCATGATACCGGCAATGGCGCATCCAGCGGGAATGCACACGTCGCCTTCACGCAGGCCGCGGCTGTCAAGCGCGCGTGCGCGGGCTGCCGCCTGCTGCGGCGTTTCAGCATAGTGCATGCTGCACCTCATTTCCCCCATTGGCCCAACCCGGGCAATTCGAGGCGTGGCGGCCTCGTCGCGACGGGCGCGTGGCGATGCGCCGCGCCGCAAGGGCTGGGTAGCGAATGTAGTGTTTCTAGGGTATGGATGCAGCGTTTCACGAGCGTGACACGCATGTTACAGCGAAGTGTAATGTGTGTTTCAAAGGCGTTAACGCCGCAGGAGGAACACGGAGGTTCGATACGGCGGCAGAAGGCACAACGGGATTCAGCATGCGGCGATAGGGGGAATAGCGAACGCTCGCAAAAGGCGGCGGAAAGCGCTACGCGGACGGAAAGGAGCAAGCGCCAGGGGGAAGCGGCGAGCGACAGAGCCGAGAGGCCAGGGGCAGACGGCAGCGGCCAAACAGAATGGCAAGCACCAGGCGCCAAACGGCAAACGGCAGGCAATGATTGACAGAACCGGGAGATCGGCAGCGAACGGCAGACGACGAGCGGCACGTAACGCAACGTGAGGCAGACGGCAGCGACGAGCATGCGCAACGACGCCGCGCTCCTCCGAATCGTCCATTGCGTCCAAACAAGGGTGTCGTGACAGAAAATGGCGCAATGGGGCCCTTCTGCAGGGTCAATTATTCAAGAAAAGGCGAGTGGCTCACGGCAAGGAATACGTTTTACCTAATAAGAGGCAACATCGATTTCATAGCGAAGTCCCGCCCCGCGAAAAACAGGCCCCATAGCCGCCATTTCTGGCATAGAAATACAATTCCTATGCAATGAGGCCCCTTTCGCGCATTTCCTGCCATGGACAGGAGTTATGTCGCAAACCAAAAATCACTCTATAGATGAGAGTACATTTCGCAAGCACAATCGCCGCTGAGCAAGAGAGCAATCGCAGGCTGCATGCGCAACGAAAGCATCGAATCGTCGTGAGAAAAGACACATCGACGAGGCCGTATGCGCAGCTTTTTCAGAATCTCAACAGCCAAAACCGCTACCATATCCATCGGGGAACATGGAGGGGAATATGAGAATCACTCAATTGGAATACTTCGAGTCTGTGGCGCGCAATCTAAGTTTCACCAGAGCATCAGAGGAATGCCACGTTGCGCAGCCCGCCGTTAGCCAGCAAATCCGAGCTTTGGAAAAAGAGCTGGGTTTCGCATTGCTCAACCGAACCACGAAAGGCGTCACGCTCACGGAAGCGGGCCGGGCATACCAAGGAGAAATCACTGCAATTCTGCAAAGCCTCGACAGGTCGGCGCGCAAAGCGCGCGCAATTTCCCTCGGTAGCGCAGGATCACTCATTGTCGGCATCGCAAACTCGGGCCAAACAGCAGTGCTTGGCGCAATTGAGCAGTTTTCAGCGCGCTATCCTGAAATTCACATCGAATTGAAGCGCGCGCATTCCCTTAATCAATACCAACAGCTATCGCAAGGATCTTTTGACGTAGCCATAACGGCTTCACCTTGCCTTGCCGGCCACGACGATATTTGTATGGTTGGAAAGCGCAATTCAACGCTCAGAATCGCAATGAGCAAAGAGCACCCTCTCGCAAAAACAGCCAAGCAACTCACCACCGACGATCTTATCGGCTGGCCCCACATTATCGCCGATTGCGAGAATGAGCAGTTGCTTCAAGCAACCTATCCGTACCTTCACGGCGACACGAGCACGCCCATCGTACGAGTAGAAGATCAGGGCATCGGTCTTGCAACGATGCTTTTAGGCTTTGGCGTCGAGGCTGTGCCGGAAGAAGTGTTTCCCTCATTGCAAGATGGCTATGTCGTGCGCCACGTCATAGGGTATCAGGCAACGCTCGAAACGGGCTGGGCCTATCTCGCCAACAACCAAAACCCAGCATTAATGAAGTTCATCGACTTCGCCAATGTGCACCTTTAATCACTTTTATCGTAATGAGCTGCAGTTATAAGCGCCTATTATCACCGAATCAAAAACCGATATTTCACAAAAATATAACGTCGACCTAAGGTTATCTCGTCCTGAAAAACAAGGAAGGGATTTGATATGGGTATTTCTGAAACGGGCTTCACTCGCCGCAATTTCCTCGCTGGGGCCGCCGCCGGCCTCGCGGGTATTGCAGGTGCGAACATGCTCGCTGGCTGCGGCTCTCCGAAAGCAGAAAGCACGAAAGCCGATGCGGAAAACGAAGCGACCGTGAAAACCGCCGACGAAACACGCGAGACCGACATCGTTATCGTAGGCTCGGGTGCTACGGGTTGCATGGCTGCTTACGAAGCCGCAAAGCAGGGCGTCAAAAACGTCATCGTTGTCACCAAAAGCGACAATGCGACTGACTCCAATTTCAATGTGATCACCGGCACCTGCGCTTTGGAAACCGAGGGGACCAAATCCATCGGGCAAACTTACAGCCTAGTCGATATGTACCAACATATGCTCTCGTTTGCCCATTGGACCGTAAACGCGAAGCTTTTGAAGAATTGCGTCATGCTCCTCCCGGAGAACATCACCATACTGCAGGATATGGGCGTCGAAACCGCCATCCTAGGCGATCGATATAATGTCGGCTTTACCTGCGTTCATGGATTCGTAACCACCGACAAGGGCAAATACGTCGAAGACTACCTCACCGAACAAGGCGTCGAGTTCATGTACGGCGCACCAGCAACCCATATCCTCATGGAGGATGGGAAAGCCGCAGGCGTGCAAGTCGAGCAGGGCAAAAAAGTCATCGATGTTAAAGCGAAAGCAGTTCTGGTCTGCACTGGTGGCTACATGGCCAACGAGGAAATGCTTCGCGAAGTATATGGCGGCGTTACGCTGTGCAACATGGGCTCCGAAAAAAATACCGGCGATGGACAACGCATGGTCCTCGAAGCCGGGGGCATGGAAGACCGTATCCATGGTCTAGGCATGAATGACATTTACGGCATGAACGCAAAGAGCACTATTTCAGTGTTCAATGCCAACCCCTTCATGCAGCTCGCGTTTTACGGCGGCCTGGTGGTGAACCCCGATGGCAACCGCTTCATGAATGAATACATGCTGGCCCAGGAACCCATGAGTGGCGGTGGCGAGGCCACCCTGCACGAACAGCGCTATTATGCGATCTTCAGCGGCGACGTGCTGAAGTCCATGAAGGACACCAGCTATTACGAGAGCATCGGCAAACCCGCAGTATGGACATCTGCTGCGACCATGTTCAACGCGCCTCTTGCCGACTTTGACGCAAGTCTCGAAACCGCAATCAAAGAAGGCTGGTGCTTCAAGGCCGCAAGCATCGATGAGCTTGCAAAAGAGACGGGCCTTGTCAACCTCGCGGAAACAGTAAAAACCTACGATGCAATGGTTGCGACCAAAGACGATACGGAGTTTTACAAGCGCGAAGAGTTCCTCTGGCCCGTTGAGGACGGGTCGAGCGAATACTACGCTTTCGAATACAACCCCAGCGCTTTCAACACCTTTGGCGGTGCCCGCACCGATGCGAATTGCCGCGTGCTGGACGTAAACTTCAAGCCTATCGAGGGCCTGTATGTGGGCGGCGTTGAGAACGGCAGCCTGTTCAGCACCCCGTATTACGACTGCGGCGGTTCTTGCTCGGGCCTTTCCATGTCATCCGGCCGCGTAGCTGCGCGCCATATGGCCGAATACATCAAAGCCTAATCCGGCAGCAGGACCCCTCCCCCGCTGCAAACAAACGCGAGTCCTGTCAGGTCGTTGGCCCGACAGGACTCGTCTTCTTATAGCAACGAAACTCCTCCCACGAAGCATCGCCAAAAGAGTTTCTACCTTTTTCGGATCTTCCCCCTTTAATGCATTCGCGGCGAGAATTCGCCACGGGCCGCGCAATGCCATGTCATATGCCGCGTTCTTTTATTTACAGCGCTCTTCGACGGGAACGAACTCCACGCCCTCGTAGCCAAAGACGGCAGGGCCAACCGTGGCCAGGCCCTCAGGCGTGCGCCACTGCGGCGCGCAAGGAATGCCCAGCACAATCGCGCGGCAACCGTACTTCAGGGCCTCACCCGTGATGGGAGTGAGCGTTTCGCTATCGAACATGGCGATAAGATCGGGTGCCGTGCACACCACTTCCCCATCGCACTCGGCGATAAGGAATTCGTTCTGGAAACGCACATCGAGCACGCCGCCCTTATAGGCATCCATGCCCTCCAAATGCACCAAGCCGCGCGCGAAACCACCGACGGTGCGGCGTTCCACGTCTTCGACCTTGCCGCGGAACAGCTCCACCGCGCCAAGCGTCTCGCGAAGCTCGGAAATGTCATTGGAGCGCTCTTCACGGGCGCGGCGCAGGATGCGGCCGACGTTTTCGCACAGCGTATATGTGCCGGCCACGCTGTGCGCCTTGGCCTCGGCACCCGTCATGCCGTAGCACGCGAGCGAAATGTTGCCGCCCATTTCCACCGTGGCGCCGCGGCACAAATCTTCGCCGCACTTATTCGTGGCCGCATGCATGAGCAGCGTATTGCCACGCTCATCGGCCACACCAATGGGACTTGCCGATTGGCCGTACATCGACCACGTCACCATTTGCAATTCAGGAAACGCGCGGCCCATGCCGTCGGCATCGAGCAGCGGAATGTGGCGCTGCGCCGCAGGAAGCATAGGATGCAGCGAGTTCCAGCCGCCTGCTTCAGACGGAATAAGCGCATCGAAGGTATGCCCCACTTCGCGTTCAAGCGCTTCGAGCGCATAGACCGGTTCGGGGCCTGCGGGCACCTTTTCGACGAGCACCGTAGGCGCTCC
>NZ_CDRRGL010000090.1:0-7656 GCF_977041755.1 Slackia sp. | reverse complement strand
TTCGAAACCCGAAAACCTACCGGACGCCTCCCCGCTGCGAAATGCCCGCCACGCGTGGGACGCTCGCCACCCGCCAACGACCGCCACCTGTTAAATGCTCGTAGCGTTTAACAGGTTCCCGCAGACACCAACCCCAAGCCCGCACTAACACGCATAGAATCGCCAGGTGCCGTCGACTTCCTCACGGCGGAGCTTGCCTTGGTTTTCCAGGTAGCGCACGCCAACGAACGCTTCGAGCATAGAGTAGTATCGCGAAATCGAAGGCGCCGCACGCCAGGCGGCCTCATCTTTCTGCGTGAGCGAACGCCGTGCCAACTCTTCTCCACCAATGCCGGGGCACTCGCGTGCGGTCGCAATCATGCGGTCGCAATGGCGCAGCTTGCGCGACACGATATCGGCCGCGCGCGAACGCAGCGTTTGTCCGCCGAATCCCTCGCCATGTCCGGGAAGCGTCCAGTGCACGTGTTGGAGCCATTCTCCATCAACGCCATGCGGCTGCGAGTCGTCGTGCTCATGCACACCGGCACCGACAGCCCCATCGGCCACCTGCACGCGCGCATCGACCCTACCAAGCTGCAGCTCATCGGGCTCCTGCACGCGCGCGCCACGCGGGCCATGCAGCTGCCGCCCGCCCGAACCGAAGAAGCGCTTCTCGCCGAAGCGCTCCGACTGCATGCCGCTCGCGCCGAACACGCGCTTGCCGTCGGAACGCCACAGGGCAAGCCGCTGCGGACCATCGCCGCTCATGCCAAGCCCCTCCATATACAGCGCAAGCGCATCTTCGCCATCGAACGGCGCATCGACGCTCGGCGTGGTGCCGAAAATCACCTCGTCGCCCGTAAACGAAGGCGCGCCGTCACGCCCCACCAAGCACACCAAATCGAGCGTATGCCCCGGTACCTCAACGACGTCGAACACGAAGCGCCCCACATGCACCTCGTCGCCCTCGCGCACGAAACGGTAGTCGAACGCGCCCGCCGGCAGAAACGTGGGCTCGTAATCGTTGCGCGAATATTCCTCGGCATCGGCCAGCGTCGCACCCATCTTCAGCATGCGCCGCACGAACAGCTCGCGCACGGCCTCGGCACGAATAGGGCTGCGCTCCTCGAAGCCCACCTCAGATACATACACGCACGTGCCCTCGGGAAACAGCACCCGCGCCGCCTCGGCATGATCGAAGTGCGTGTGCGTCAAAAACACCTTGCACTCCCCCAGCGCCACGCCAAGCTCGAAGAGCGCATTGCGCACACGGCGCATACCCACTTCATTGGCCGCACCCGGGTCAACCACCAAGCAATCGCCGCCGTCGCGCACAATGTAGCAATTCGACTCGCCCGAGCCTAAATTAACGAAAGGAACCCGAACGCAATACACGTCCGGGTTCGAAAAAACTTTGTCCATGAATTAACGTGCCTTGTAAACCGAATCGATTCCCTCGAGCGCGCTCGTCTCGGCGAGCGACTTGCCCTTGGTCTCGGGGGCAATGAACCACGACATAACCAGGCAAATACCCACAAGCACCGCCGCCACGAGCATCGTGGGGCCAACACCAAACGCAGCCAAGAACAGCGGCGTGCCGTACGTCGACACAATGGTGCCAATGCGCGAGAAGCCAATGGCGATACCCACAGCCGAAGCGCGAACCTCGGTCGGGAACAGCTCGTTGGGATAGAGCCACTGCAGAATGCCCGGGCCGCCGCTGAAGAATGCGTACATGCCGAACGCAAGAACCACAACGAAAATCGGTGCCGCGGGCCACACGCCAAGAATGGTAAGGCCCGCACCCATGAACACCAAGCTAATGAGCAACAGCTTGCGACGGCCCATGGAATTCAGCCAGAACATCGCGGGAATAGAACCAATCAGGAAGAACAAGCTCACGACGCTCTCGCCCAAAATCGATTCCTGGCCCTCGCCCAAGCCGAACGCGGTCATAATGTCGGGGCCGAACGTGTAAATGGCGTACATCGGCACCACCTGGCACAGAATGAACACGCCCATGAACACCATGCGTTTCATGTAGCCGGAATGCAGCAACATGCGCAGCGAGGTCTTCGGCTGCTCTTCCTCATCCTCGAGCTCGACGTCTTCGCCGAACACGCGGTGCACGATTTCGTCAGCCTCTTCCTTGCGACCCTTCTTCGCGAGCCACATGGGAGATTCGGGAATATCGTGACGGCCAACCAACAGAATAATGCAGGGAACAACCGCCGAACCGAGCATCCACTTCCAGCCATCGGGCACGGTATAGAGGAAGTAGCCCACAAACGCGGCCACTGTAGCGCCCAAATACCACGCCGCCGACACCGCGCCCATCGAAATGCTGCGGTATTTCTTCGGCGTGAACTCGGCGATAAGCGAAGTCGCAATGGGATAGTCGGCGCCTACGAACACGCCGATGAAGAAGCGCGCCGCGACAAGCTCCCACGGATTGCTGCAAAAAACGCTCAGAATCGAGAAGAGGGCAATGGCAACCAGGTCGATTATGAACATTTTCTTACGGCCGATGGCATCGGTCAGATAGCCGCCGGCAATGGTGCCCACCAGAATGCCCAGCATAACCGACGCGCCAATAGCGGCCGATTCGGACGCGGTGAGGTTGAACATGGGGGTAATTTGCGTAAGCGCCACGCCGATAAGCGAAAGCACGTAGCCATCCAAGAATGAACCGCCACTCGAGAAAATCGCGATCTTGCGCAAAAACGGCGTCATCGCAACGTCGTCGATGGTCTTTTTCGCCTTGCGCTTCACATATCGGGCGACGCGCTCGGGCGACCATTTGCCATGTTCTTCAACGTACGCGCGCTGCGTGCGCACGTCGGGGCTCGCCTGATGCAAAATCTCTTCGCGAGCCATATCGCTGCTTTCGCAGGCCATATCGCTGTCATTCTTAGGCGGACTCACAACTTGAGTCTTTTTCTTAATGCTACTCATCGCTCCTCCTTTGAAACGTAATCGTCTATAAGAGGGCCCGCCGAATCGCTCCGGCGAGCCCCACACTCACAAGAAATGCTGTGCGCGAATGCTATGCGCGCTCGGAATCCCACTCAACAATACCATTGTTGAGGAACGGCTTCGATTCGGGAGCGTCGGCGTTGACCATTCGGAACCTTGCCTCGCCCTCGGCCGTCTTCCACACCACGGTGCGCAGGCGAACGCCAGGCAGAACGGGGGAAGTGAAGCGGCACTTGAAGCGCGTCATGGCCTCGGGATGGCCCGGGAACAGCAGGGAAATCACGTGACGCATCGCCACGCCCGCGCTGCTCACGCCGTGGGCGATCGGGCGCTCAAGGCCAGTCTGCTCGGTGTAGGACCAGTCGATGTGCTGCTGATGCCAGTCGCCCATCATGCGGTACACGAGCGGCCAGTTGTAGCCGTAGGTTTCCTCGTAAGCGAAGTCGGCTTCGCGATCGGGGTAATCGACAGCGTCCTTCGGAGGAAGCTCGCCGCCCCAACCACCGTCATAGATGCAGCAGTCGTAGGTATCAACCGTGCACAGGTGCGTGCCGTCGGCGGAATACGACTTGCCCACCTGCTTCGAGAGCGAGCCGCGACCCTCGCCGCGGTCCCAAATGGCCTCTTGGGTCACATAGGTCTCAATGTGGTCAGACATCTTGAACGGCGCATGGAAATGCACGTCGATGCCGTAATGCAGCGAACCGGAATAGTCGAAGCCGTAGTCGAGCGTCGTCGTCATTTCCTCGTTCACGGTCAGCGGCACGGCGAAGATCGGGAGAACCTTCAGGTCGGGGTTTTTCGCGTCGTGCTCGTTGACGTATTCCAAGTCAACGCGACCGTCCCAGCCAGCACCGCATCCGAGCGCGCAAATCTCCAAATCTTTGAAGGTGTAGTCACGCACGAAGGGCCCGAAGGTCTTACCTACGATCTCAGTTGAAATAGCCAATGTCCTCCCCTTTCAGCAAACAACTGATTTATATGAAGAAACCCGTTTAATGCAAAAGCTTCTTCGCACACTTCCCCACGCTCGTGTGGGGAAGTGCATCCACCACCTCTACGATGGTTGGAACTTTGAAATGCGCCAAGTTGTGGCGACAGTGCTCAAGCACGGCCTCAACATCGGGCTCGACGTTGGGCTCGAACACGAGGAACGCTTTCACCGCCTGGTCGCGAACCGGGTCATCGACGCCAATAACCGCCACCTCGGCAAGGCCAGGGAATGTATTGAGAACCTCTTCAACCTCAGAAGCAGAAATGTTTTCGCCAGCGCGCTTGATCATGTTGGACTTGCGATCGACGAAATACATCCAGCCGCCCTCGTCGAAATAGCCCTTATCGCCCGAGCGCATCCAACCTTTGCAGTCAACGCAAGCATTCGTGGCGCTCTCGTCGTTGTAGTAACCCTTCATAAGGGAAACGCCCACCTCGCCGTGGAAGACGATGTCGCCCACCTCGCCGGCGGGAAGCGTATTGCCCTCGGAATCGACCACGCGCACGTCATAGCCCAGACCACTGCGGCCCACGCTCGGCCAGCGGCGCTCGCCATACGGCAGGTCAGTCGTAACCCAGCACACCGACTCGGTAAGGCCGTAACAGTTCTGCAGGCGCACGCCAAAGCGGTTCTCGAATTCGTCTTTCTCAGGCTCCTCGATGGCCAGGTAATACTGCACCGACTTCACGTTGTGGTCGCGCTCGCCTTCCACCACGGGCTGCATCATAAGGGTGCGCACCATCATGGCGACGAGCTGCAGAGCGGTGGCGCCGAATTCGCGCACCTGCGACCAATAGCGACGCGCGCTGTATTTCTCGACGAAAACGAGCGTCGCGCCACAGGTAAGCACGGGCATAAGCGCCGCGGTTTGGAAATTGGAATGGAACGCCGGCATGGTCGTGAGCAGTCGGTCGTCGGGCGAAAGGTTGCACTGCCAATCGCCGTAGTAGCCGCCATAGAGCATATTGGCGTGGGTTAATTCAACACCCTTCGGGTCGCTCGTGGTACCCGAGGTGAAAATAATCATGGCCGTATCGAGCGGGTCAATGTCGGTCGAAACCGAAAGCTCGCTTGTCTGCTCAGCGACTTCCGCGTCGAAGTCGCGCGCCGCATCGAAGAGTTCTTCGTCACCCGCGTGCGCAATGAACAACGTAGGCACAGGGTACGGTTCTCCGCCAAGTGGTCCGGCAATGCAGCTTTCCACGCCTTCGCAGTAGTAGCACTGGCAATCGGGCTCGGCGATAACCACCGAAACGTCGCATTTCTCGAACACATACACGCACTCGGCAAGCGTATGCTGCATGTTGATGGGCACCGCCACCGCGCCGAGCTTGGCGCACGCCATGCAGCACGCAATGTGCTCGGGGCTGTTGTAGAGCTGCACGCCCACATTCTGGCCAGCGGTCACGCCGACCGAGCAAAGAAGATTCGCAACGCGATTGATGTATGCATTGAAGTCAGCATAGGTAAAATCGCGCTGCGAGCCATCTTTGCCATGAAACTCAAGGAAGGTATGCGACCCCCTGTTAGTGGCGAGCCATTCCCACATGTCAGCCAAATTCTGGTTTCCCACAATAGTTGCCATGCGCTAAAACCTTTCCCCCAAATTCCTGGTAAAAATCCCCAGTTTTAAATGTGGCCCGCACGAATGCGGGCCACATCAGCAATTACGCCGCGATGAAAATCGCGAAATCCCGCTTAGTTCTCGCCGATCTTGACGACGTTCTTCTCAGCGAGCTCCTGCACCTGCTCGGCGGTGTAGCCAAGCTTGGTGAGGGTATCCATGGTGTCGCCACCCTGGGCAGGCATCGGGCGCCAAATCTGGCCCGGAGTCTGCTCGAAGCGAGGCATGGGAGAGAGGCCCTTGAAGGTGTCGCCGTCTTTGGTCTCCCACTCGACGAAGTTGCCACGGGCAGCCATGTGCTTGTCGGCAACCATGTCTTCGAACTCGTAAACGCTCTGAGCAGCGATGGCATGCTCGGCCAAAATATCCTCAAGTTCGAGCTTCGTGCGCTCAAGCAGCCAAGCCTCAAGGCGCTTCTCGAACTCTTCAGCGATGGGCATGGACAGCCACAGGGAAGCGGTGTCCTCAGGCAGCTCAGGGGTGCCCCAGTGCTCGCCCAGGCCGAGCTCTTCGATGATCCACTTGTTCTGGCGAATGCCGAACAGGTTCAAAGCGATGAAGCCGTCCTTGCACTTGTAAACGCCAATACCGCAGAGGTTCTGGTTGCGGGCGCCAGCGCGAGGCCATTTGATGCCGTCGTTGAGGAAGTCGACCAGGTAGTACTGGCTCATATACATGATGCCCTCATACATTGCCCAGTCGATGCTTTCGCCCTGACCAGTGCGATCAGCCTTGCGCAGGGCAGCCAGCGAAGCTGCAATGAGCAGGTAAGAGTTGATGTAATCACCGGAGTACGGCATGGTGATCATCGGCTGCTCAGGGGTGCCGTTCTGGCAGGTGAAGCCGGCGTAGGGGCCAACAGTGCCGTCGTAGGCAGGACGCTTGACGCGGTCGGGGTCGCCGAATTTACCATAGCCGGAGCAGTGGACGATAATGAGCTTGGGGTTAACGGCCCACATATCCTCATCGGTGAAGCCCTTGCGCTCCCACGTGCCGCCCTTGGAGGACTCGAAGAAGATGTCGGTGTCCTTGAGCATCTTCAACAGAACTTCTTTGCCCTCGGGGGTGAACTGGTTCAGAGCGACGGAGCGGCAGTTACGACGCTCGGCCTGAGCAGCGTTCTTAGCATCGCGAACGGTGTCGCCATAGCCCGTGTTCTCGAGCCACGTAACATCGGCACCCCAGTCAGCCATGATGTTGCAAGCGCGAGGAATAGCTTCCTCCATTGCAGCGAAGACGATTTTGACGTCGTCGAGAACACCAAAGCTCGGTTTTTCGGTAGGAATGGCAGCCATATTGCTGGTCCTTTCTCGTTTCTCAGGGTGCGACGCGCCCTCACACGGCGCACCCATTGAGATTTCCCCAAATGCGAGGCGACTTGCGCCTCACGTTATTCGTAAACGCTGCACGGCCCCGCCCACGACGGGGCCATACGATGCGAATTACTGGCGATACGCCTTGATGGCGTTCTTGGAAGCGGTGAGAATCATCATCTCGTCGGTGCCGCCGGAGACGCGGTCGACACGCAGGTCGCGCCAGATGCGGTTGATGCGGTGCTCGGAAGCAACTGCGATGCCGCCCATGACCTGCATAGCGTCGTCAACGACCTCGAAGGAAGCGTTGGCGCAGAAGTACTTGCACATTGCAGCCTGGCCAGCGTCGACGTCGCCGCCGAGGTTGGTGTCGGCGTTCCAAGCAGCTTCGTAAAGCATGTTGCGCATGGAGTCGAGCTTGATGGCCATGTGGCAGAACTTCAGGGAGTTCAGCTGGAAGCGAGCGACCGGCTTGCCGAAGGCAACGCGAGCCCAAGCATGCTTGGCAGCATCTTCGAAAGCAGAGATAGCCGTGCCGTAGTCGCATGCAGCAACGAGCCAGCGCTCGAAGTTGAAGTCAGCGACGCCGCGGTTGAAGCCGTTGCCCTCTTTGCCGAAGAAGTCCTTCTCTTCCATTTCGACATTGTCGAGGTAGACCTCGCAGCAGGAGTCCATACGCAGGCCCAGCTTGGTGAGCGGGGACAGCGAGATGCCCGGCTTGGACATGTCGACGAAGAACTCGGAGATGACATCCGGGTTGTCAGCGTCGC